>JBBTZE010000001.1:0-2375 GCA_038061545.1 Patescibacteria group bacterium
GAATACGTTTCCGCAGGCACAGGTGACTTTTGCATCTTCAAAATATTGTGGGTGAATTGATGTTTTCATACTTTGAGGCTCAATTATACCTTCTTTTTTTGATCTCGGCAATCGCTACTCCAATTGCGATAATGACCGCTCCCATTGTAAACATTGGTGTAATTTTTTCGCCCAGCCAAATGACTGCAAGGGGGGTGGAGAAAATCGGATATAGATAGGCGAATATTGAAGCTTCTCCAATCTCAATTGATTTTTGGGCCTTGTTGCTAAGATAATAGGCAAGACTACCGGAAAGAAGAGCCATGTAAAAAACACCTATATGATAGGTGTAGTGAATAGTGAATAGAGAATAGAGAATAGAGGGACGCAAAAAAATGGCAAACGGTAAAAGGGAAAGAAATCCAACAATGAATGAAGCATTTGTCATGAGTAGTGGGGAAACATCTTTCCTTAAGAGTTCCTTGGCCAAAACTGCGCTCCAGGCAGTGGCAATCAGGGAGCCAACTATAAAAATATTTCCGGAAAGTCTTATTGCATCATGACCATTTTGAATTAACGGTTCAATAACGGTTAAAAGCGTGCCGAAAAGCGCAATTCCCATGCCTATTTTTTCCATTCTGGTTACGTGTTCATTAAGAAACATCACCCCTGCGATTGTAACCAAGAGTGGAGTTGCAAGCGTAATAAGGCTCATATCCAGTACCGTTGTATTCTCAAGGCCAAAAAACAAAAAGCCCAAAGAAACTGTTGAGGTCAAAAACCCAAACCCAATCAGCCTGAAAAAGGTCTCCTTGTCCTTGGGAAGCCTGATTTTGACTACTGCGAATGTCAGAATTGCCAGAATGGAAGAAAGTCCAAATCTGTACGTAAGAAAGGTTAGGGGATCAAATCCGCCAAGGGTGAATTTTATGATTGGCCCTGCAATTCCCCAAATTGCCGTGACAATCAAAAGGTAAATGTAGGCTCGAACTCGGGCAGTATTCATACACAAATAGTAGCATGTAGTAAGTATCCTGTAGCAAGAAGAAAACTATATACACCTTGCAAGGGTGACCCTTTAAAGGTTGGGTTTATTAGGCTAGAAGCTCGATAAGGCGGTCGATGCCGTAAGAAAATCCAACTGCGGGAATAGGGCGACCTGCGAACATTCCAATCAAATTATCGTATCTGCCGCCGCCGCCAACCGATAACCCTCCCGGAGTTTTATCGAGTTTGAGTTCAAAAATGGTTGAGGTGTAATAATTTAATCCTCTTGCCAAGAATTTGTTCCAAACAAAGTCAGCTCCTTCTTTGAGTCCTGCTTTTTCAAGCTCGCTAACAATATTAGCCAGTCTTTCGGATTTTTCAGCTTTTTCCAAGCTGTCAAGTCGTCCGACCTTTTTTTCGACTTCAACTTTCCCAATTTTATCTATTTTATCGATCGTAATTATTTGCTCTTTTGTTAGCCCTAATTTGTCAAAAATTTCACGGTCATTAATTTGAAGAATGGCATTCTTTAGCCCGATTGCACGGGCTGATTCAACAATGGCTTTAACTACTTTTACATCTTCCTGAAAGTCACTTGAGCCAACAACATCAAAATCAAATTGGGTAAATTCACGCTTTCTTCCTTTTTGGGGATTATCTCCCCTAAAGACTTGACCAATCTGGTAGCGGGCAAATGTGGGGGAAAGAAGTCCCAGGTTGTTGGCCACAAAGCGGGCTAGGGGAACTGTTAGGTCATATCTGAGTGCAAGCCTTCTTCCGCCTTTATCTGTAAGCTGATATATAAGTTTTTCGTCCTCTCCATACTTTCCCAAGAGTGTTTCTGCGAATTCAATAGTTGGCGTTTCCAAAGGCTCAAAACCGTATTTTTCGAGTACCGGGACAATGGCCATAAACATGCTACGCCGAGTCTTAACCTCGAGAGGCATAATATCCCCAAACCCTTTTGGCGTTGTTGGCCCTTTTTGCATACGTATATGATATCACGACTTTGGAAGCACAAAAATACTGCGGACGGTTGTTTTGTTTGATTCCTCAAGTGTTACAAAAACCGCAAATCCGCCTTCTTCAATATTAGAAAACAGAGTCTTTGCAACTTTTTCTCTGCTCACCGAAAAAATACCGGTTAGTTTATCGGGGGTGAGTTCGTTTTCGGCAATTGTAACGGACTTCACCGAAACGGCAGAAACTACTCCGTAAGTTGCCTTTGACCGAGGTTCGGTTACAGGTTCTGTAATTAGTATTCTTTGGGCGGTCAGTACTTGATTGCCATTTTTATATCCCATGGCAATAATAAAGTCTCCAATTCCAATGTCGGTAAGCTTGACTTCTTTATTGGTTTTTCCGGTTTTAATAACAGTAACTTCCTCGGCTTTGGCAGTAATTTGCTT
>JBBTZE010000001.1:2475-5100 GCA_038061545.1 Patescibacteria group bacterium
ATTTCGCCGTTTAATGCTTTAATCTGAATTGTTGAATCTGTTATATCCGTTACCACTCCCAAATAGGCTTTGGGTTTACTCATTGCAGCCTTGACCTTTTCTTCTACCTTGGCCCTTATGGCAGATTCAGATGAGGAGTCAGTTGTTGGGTTATTCGATACAACATCTTTTTTCACAAACGCTGAGGAGTAAACAACCAATACGCGGGTCCCACTTTCTGCACCGTTTTTATCAAACGCAGTAATCTTTATTTGATTAACTCCGCCGGTAAGCTCAACGACTTCCTCAAAATTTCCCTTCTCATCTGCCTGAATAATATAGTCTGAATCGTTTCCGGAAAGTGTAATCCAGGAAAGAGGCGCGGTGAGTCCGGAAACTGCAACTTTCTCCTCGGTTACAACATCTTCATTCTCGGGAGTATTGAGAACGATTTTAAATGATGGAGTGGCCGAGGGAGCGGGAGTATTTTTGGTATTTCTATCCTTTGGTGTAAATGATGAATTGGCCCGGTAAACGCCAAATGCAATAATTAGACCAAAAAATATACCAGCGATTATTGCCCAGAGTAGTTCTTTCCGCATCGTTGACTAATATACGTTATTGCCAAAATTTTGTCAATTTGGTAGAGTGCCTTAAGAGAATTAATATGGATATTACTTATATTGGACATTCAAGTTTCAAGATCAGGACCAAATCGGCAACGGTTATTACTGACCCCTTTGATCCCGCCTCAACGGGAATAAAATTTCCTCCCCAGGAGGCGGATATTGTTACAATTTCTCATGATCATGCGGATCATAACTACCTAGAAAAAATAAGCGGATATAAAAAAGTTGTAGCGGGGCCTGGGGAATATGAAATTATGGGAATTTCTATAATTGGAATTTCAACATTCCATGATGACAAGGAAGGTAGCGAGCGTGGCAAAAACACAATTTATGTATATGAGGCGGAAGGGCTTAGGATTGTTCACCTCGGAGACTTGGGCCACGCACTTTCTGAATCTCAAATTGAGGCTTTGGGCGAGGTCGATATACTTATGATTCCTGTTGGTGGAGTTTATACAATCGGGCCAAAAGAAGCCTCAGACTTGGTTTCTGCGGTTGAACCTTATTTTGTTATCCCAATGCATTTTGGAGGAGACAAACTTCAACCTTTGGAAGCTTTCTTAAAAGAAGTGGGGCAAGAGGGAGAAAAGATGTCAAAGTTCTCAATAAAGAAAATGGATATTGAAGAAAATCAGAATACAAAGGTTGTCGTTTTGGAAAATAAGTAATTTCGTTCACTTCTTTACATCCTGCCATTGAAATAGTACATAGTACATAGTACAGAGTACAAAGTTATGGCAACACAAAACACTGTTCGAATACCGCCCCATTCACAAGACGCAGAAGAGTCAGTTCTTGGGGCAATGCTTCTTGATAAAGATGCCGTAATTGCCGTTGCAGAATTTTTAACGCCCGCTGACTTTTACGATGACAGGCTTAGGGATGTTTATCAGGCATGCCTTGATCTTTACCAGGAAAGAGTACCAATTGACGTTCTGACCGTCGCCGAGCGACTAAAAAAAAGAAAACAACTCAAAGAGTTGGGAGGAGCCTCATTTGTTACGGAACTCACCAATAAAGTTCCAACAGCAGCACACGTTGAGCATTACGGACGAATTGTCAAGGACACTGCAACTAAACGTTCATTAATGACTGCTGCTGCCCGGCTTATGGACGTATCAATGGATGATGGGCTCGCCGCAAATGAGGCACTCGATATAGCAGAAAGCGAAGTGTTTTCCCTTTCCCAAAAGCATTTGTCTCAAACATTTACCTCGGTCCGCGAGGCATTGGCTGAAAGTTTTGACAGAATTGATGAGCTTCATAAACAGGGCGAGGGACTGCGGGGCATCTCTACCGGGTTTTCTGACATTGATGACGCACTTGCGGGAATGCAAAAAAGCAACTTACTTATTTTGGCGGCGCGTCCTGGAGTTGGTAAAACATCACTTGCCCTTAACATTGCCCAAAACGCGGCTGTTAAAAATAAGAAAAATGTTGGATTTTTTTCACTCGAAATGAGTAAGGAAGAGCTTGTGGATAGACTTCTTGTCAGTCAGGCTGATATTGATGCTTGGAAGTTAAAAACCGGAAAACTTTCAGAGGATGATTTTACAAAGCTTTCTAATGCGATGGGGGAGCTTGCTGAGGCACCACTATATATTGACGACACCCCTGCACTTTCAATTTTGGAAATGAGGACAAAAGCAAGAAGATTGCAGGTGGAACACGGGCTTGATTTACTTGTGGTTGATTATCTGCAACTTGCCAGATCAAGGAATTTGGAAAATAGGGTCCAGGAAGTTTCGGAAATTTCCCAAGGACTTAAAAATCTTGCACGCGAGCTCAAAGTTCCAGTTTTCGCGATTTCCCAACTTTCAAGAGCTGTGGAAACAAGAGGCGGAAAAAAACCACAACTATCCGACCTTCGCGATTCGGGGAGCATTGAACAAGATGCGGACGTTGTGATGTTCCTTTGGCGTGAAGATGATGACAATATGGAAAACATGATGCTGGATATTGCCAAACACCGAAACGGCCCACTAAGAAGCGTTCCTCTACACTTCAAAGGGGATAG
>JBBTZE010000002.1:0-1521 GCA_038061545.1 Patescibacteria group bacterium
TCCATTTATTCATTTTGTCCAAACTGATATTTTTCCCATATCCAGAACTTTTTATTTATCCATATCTTACCAATCACGGCCTAATTTCTTATGCCAACATACTTGACCAACATTTCCCTGGGTTAATGTTTTTCCCAATTAATTTGGGCACTCTAGGGATGAATACGCCTGAAATTGCTCGATATTGGCAGTATGGTGTAGTCGTAATCATCCACATACTTTTGTATTTAGTTGCAAGAAAAGTAGTCGGTTCCAAAAAAGCATTACTAGCAAATTTAATATTTTTAATCTGGCATCCTTATTTTGAAGGTTGGGTACTTTGGATTGACTCCTTTTTACCAATCCTCACACTTACTTCCTTGTATTTTCTTTTATCCAAGAAAAATTTTTGGTCAGGATTTTTTCTGGGGCTTGCTCTCCTTTTTAAACAAGTAATTGGTCCCCTAATTGGACTTATTGGGCTTTATCTATTTATCAAGGAGAAAAAAATAAAACCCGCCTTTATTTTTGGGTTGGGCGCACTAATTCCTACGCTGTTTTTAATTAAATATATAAATGATTTAGGGATATGGAAAGATTTTATTTTTTGGACAATTACATTTAATATGAGCACTTTTGCTGAGATGGGGAGGAAATATGGAACTTTAAGTGAATGGGCTAGAGTAGTTGGAGTTTATGGATTTGCCTTGTTTGCCATTTTGGATAAGCAGAGCTTGCCAGATGGTGGTAAGAATGTACGAGAGAATGTCATTTTAATAAGTTTGTTTTTAGTAGGATCAATGGCTTCCATTTACGCAAGGTTTGATTTTGTTCACCTTCAACCTAGTTTGCCGTTTGTGGCACTTTTGAGCGTGATATCGATTAACTGGCTTATTAAGGAAAAATATTTGAAAGTTTTAGTATTTATTTATGCTTTTGCCTCAATTTATCTTCTTTCTCAATTTTATCAGGGACACGTTGGCAATAAAATATTCTTTTTTGGGGATTCAGAGAAAAGAGTGGTGGCGGAGATTCAAAAACTGTCAAACACTGGCGACAAAATATTCGCTTTTGGGACCCTTCCCCATATTTATCAAATGGCTGACAGACTACCGCCCGGGAACGTGTTCGTTTTCCAATTTCCCTGGTTTATGGTTGAAGCTCAGGATCGGGTTCTAACTGGTATAATAAACGACCCCCCGAAGGTGGTAATAAGGGATTTGACGGGGACAGTTGAGGGCAAAAATTTGATTTCTTATATGCCCAGTATTAGCGATTACATTAGTAAGAATTATAAAGTAATTAATAAAATTGAAGAAATTGAGATAATGATCAAAAAATAATATGCGTGTCGCGATTGATATCAGCCAAATTGTTTACGAGACAGGAGTCTCGTATTATGTCAAAAATTTGGTGACAAACTTGCTCAAGATTGACAAAGAAAATCATTATGTCCTTTTTGCGGGATCTTTAAGGAGGAAGGCAGACATAGTGAAGTTTGCGGGTACACTACCGGGCAACTTTGAATTGAAAGTTTTTCCA
>JBBTZE010000003.1:0-5685 GCA_038061545.1 Patescibacteria group bacterium
TATAAATACAGAAAAGTACTTATTGTTAATACCGTTAACGGCAATGCGGTAGTTTCCGATATTGCAGACTCAGGACCCGCCGCCTGGACCGGAAAGCATTTTGGGGGAAGTCCTGAGGTTATGAATTATTTGGGAGGATCCAGGTATAAAAAGGGTCCGGTTGTAATATTTTTTGTTGATGACTCGGAAAATAAAGTTCCATTAGGGCCGGTAGATTATAATGATGTTAATATTCCTGGAGTCGCATTAAAATTAACTTGAAATTATTATGAGCAAATTATTTTTCGATCATTTACTCAATTTAGACAAACTTGATAAACAAATCAAAAAAGTGACCAAGTCCTCTGAGGAAAGGGAGGAGATTTGGCTCTTGGTCGATGAAATTGTCCATCATAAAGCCTTGGAGTGTATTCTTGATAAACTTCCAAAAGACGCACACGTTGAGTTTTTGACACTTTTTCATAAATCACCCCACAATCAAGATTTACTGTTTGGCTACCTTAAAAATAAAATCAGTGAAAATATCGAGGAACTTTTGTCCCAAGAGTTGGGACTAGTTTCTGATGAAATACTTTCAGAAATTGAAGACTGAAATATGGACAACCACTACGGCGGAGTAATTTGGACAAACCACGCGCTTGCCAGGCTTCGGGAAAGAAACATCAAACAGGGGGACGCTTGGGCAACTTGGAGTAGGCCTGATCAAAGTAGGGCAGGATCTGGCGTCAGTCAGGGGGCTTGGGTTTATTACCGAACTTACGGGAGTACAAGAATTGAAGTTGTTGCAAAGCAAAATGAAAAAAAAGAATGGATAATTATTTCTGTTTGGAGCGATCCCGTTTACGGGAAACCTACGACCGTCTCAAAACCCACATTTTGGAAGAATTTTGTAAAGCTCCTTTTTGGCCATTAGGCTTGAGATTCAAGTCCGACAGGAGTACAATTCGCACGCTATGAAGAAATTGAAGAGTTTTTGGGCTTGGCTCAGAAAGGATAAAAAAGACTTATTGGGGCGGTTATCCTCGTTTTTGTTCTTATCTTCGGGATTTCAAGGCAAGTCTCAGTTAGTAAAAACAAAGTTACTTATCAGACTAAAGCAGCCTCAAAAGGAACTGTTATATCTTTAGTTTCAGCCTCAGGGCAAATTTTAGTTTCGAATTTAATGAATGTCGACTCGCAAGTCTCGGGTGTTGTTAAAACGGTTTATGTAAAAGACGGTCAGAAAGTTTACGCTGGACAGGCGATTGCTTCGGTCACACTCGATTCTGAGGGTGCATTGGCCAATGCCAAAGGATGGGCAACTTTACAGGGAGCTCAGAATAGTTACCGTTCGACTCAGGCGTCCGTTGCAAACGTTCTCGATCAAGTTAAAGGTCATAGTTCAGATGAAACCTTTGTTCAAAAAGAAACAAGGACCAAAGCAGAAGTTGCTAACGATAATGCTTATGTTGGGCTTGCCGCAGCGGCTTTATCATATAGATTAACCTCACCCGTTATCACCGCACCAATAACTGGAACCATTGACAACATAACAATCGTTCCCGGAATGCTTCTTACTAATAATTCAACGACATCTGCTTCAAATAGAGTTGCGGTTGTAACCAGAGTTGGCACGCCACTAGCAACATTTAATGTTTCTGCAGTTGATGTAAATAGAGTTAAACAAGGTCAAAAGGCAACAATTACACTTGACTCAATTTCCGGAAAAACCTTTACCGGAAAAGTATTAAGTGTTGATAAAGTTGGAACTGTTGCATCAGGGGTCACAAACTATCCGGTTATAATTTCACTGGATACCGCAGCTCCTGAAATTTTGCCAAATATGGCGGCAACTGCAAATATTATAATCGAAAGTAAAAGCGACGTGATTGTTGTTCCATCAGATTCAGTTCAAACAAGTGGCGATGGCACAACTACTATCAGAATCTTGAAAAACGGTGCGCCTGTTGAGGTTCCAGTTGAGTTAGGGCTTTCCTCAGACACCCAAACAGAAATTACATCAGGACTCTCAGTAGGCGATATGGTTATAACTGGTCAAACCACAGGGAATCCAACAACTACAACAGGAACTTCTCCTTTTAGTACCTTCCGAGTTGGTAGTGGGGCAGGAGGCGGAAGAACTGGTGGAGCGGGGAGGTAACAATGCTACAAGTTACAAACTTAAGTAAAGTCTACGAAACTGAAGGTGCAAAAACTATTGCTCTTGATAATATTTCGTTCACTGTTAAAAAGGGAGAATTTGTGGCCATAACGGGGCCCTCCGGATCCGGTAAATCAACTCTTATGCACATTTTGGGAGCACTGGACACTCCAACAACCGGTTCATACTCACTTGATGGTAAAGAAATAGGTAAGTTAACGGACGATCAACTCGCAGAAATTAGAAACAAAAGAATAGGATTTATTTTTCAATCATATAATCTTCTGCCAAGGACATCAGCTCTTAAGAATGTAATGCTGCCAATGATGTATGCAGGTATTGCAAAAGAAAAAAGAGTGGGTCTTGCAGAAAAATTCTTACGGGATGTAGGACTTGGAGATCGGATGAATCATCTAAGTAACCAACTCTCCGGTGGTCAACAACAAAGAGTGGCAATTGCCCGCGCCCTTGTTATGGACCCAGCCATAATTTTGGCGGATGAACCAACGGGGAACTTGGCAACGGCACAGAGCGAAGAAATTATGGCGATCTTATCCAAAATGCATAAAGACGGAAGAACCATTCTAATGATTACTCATGAGCCGGAAGTTGCCAAATATGCCAAAAGAATAATTAAAATTAGAGACGGCAAAATCGTATGAGAAATAGCTTGTAAATAATATGGAATTCTCAGAAACTCTTACATCATCATTTGAAGCCTTAGGTGTTAATAAAACCAGAACAGCACTCGCGACTTTGGGAATAATTATTGGAATTGCGGCAGTTATTACACTTTTGTCCCTGGGCCAGGCCTCACAAAAAGCTGTTGAATCGCAAATTCAGTCATTGGGAAGCAATCTTTTGACTGTAATTTCGGGCTCATTTAGGCCGGGAGATTTTAGAAGTGCCAGTGGAACCTCAACAACTCTAACACTTGATGATGCAAAAGCGATTATTAACTCCGGCAAAGTAAACGGAGTCAAAAACGTATCAGCCGAGATTCAAAGACGTGAGGCAGTTACTGCGGGCAGGAAAAGCACAAACACAACTGTGATTGGAGTTCTTCCTTCTTATCGAGATGTCAGAAACGTTGAGCTTGATTCGGGGAATTTTATTAGCGAAAGTGACAATGGCTCGCTTTCCAAAGTCGCAATTTTAGGTCCCACAACGGCAACGGATCTCTTTGGCGATAGCGGGAGGGCAACAGGGAAACAAATTCGTATCAATAAAGTTGGGTTTACAGTAATTGGGGTAATGAAGACGATACAATTTTAATTCCACTTTCAACAGCTCAAAAACAACTCTTTGGAGTGACATATGTGGGTTCAGTTTCTGTTGAAGTTGCTGATGCCAAACAAATGGACGCGGTACGCGATCAAATTGGATACCTGCTTATTTCTCGTCATAAAATAAGTGATCCTACAAACGCAGACTTTACAATATTTTCCCAGCAGGATTTACTCTCCACCATCTCCCAAGTTACAGAAACATTCACAGCACTCCTATCAGGCATTGCTGCAATCTCGCTTTTGGTTGGGGGAATTGGAATTATGAATATTATGCTTGTGACAGTGGTTGAGCGAACCCGCGAAATTGGACTTAGAAAAGCTCTCGGTGCCACTAAAAAGGCCGTAGTTTCTCAATTCCTCATCGAATCAGTAATTCTTACAGTTGCTGGGGGAATTGGGATAATCTTTGGCTGGTATCCGGCAAGGAAAGCCGCCAATCTTCAACCAATCGAAGCACTAAGATACGAATAGTATTAGTTTTTGGCTTCTTCTATCTTAGCCTTTACTCTCGAGGCAAGCCTACTTTCTTTAAGCAAATTTGATTGGCGTCTTTTGTCCGCCTCTTGTTTAAGCAATACCTCAACCTTTTTTTGGCACTCAGGATCAGGGCAGATTGTTTCTTTTGTTACAATGTTGCTGTTTCCAATTTTTTCGTTAGTCGTGGAAAGTACAATTCTCTGTTTTCCACATCTAAAACAATTGCTAGTTTTTGTTAATACGTCCATATTGGTTTACCAACGGTTTCCACTGCTTCGTCCGCCTCCTCTGTTGTTGTCGTATCCACCACGATTTCCGCTACCATTATTGTCTCTTGGTCGCTCTTCTCTTGGTCTTGCAATATTAACAACGATCTTTCTATCCTCAACCATTGAATCGTTTAATTTTTGTATTGCGGCATTAGCCTCCTCGGGCGTATTCATTTCCACGAATCCAAAACCTTTACTTCTTTGGGTTTCACGGTCCATGATGACTGTTGCTGATACAACTGTCCCAAATTGAGAAAATAAATCAGAAAGTTCACGGTCTCCAAAAGAAAAGGGGAGTCCTGCTACAAATAATCTTTTATCCATTTTTTATAATTTCACCGCCGTTCTAAATACTTATGATACTTAAATTATACCATGTTTTAGGCACTAACGAAAGTCAGGGCAATTCCCTTTTTGTCAGCTCTGCCGGTTCTTCCGATCCTATGAATATATGCCTCGTATGACTCCGGTAGATCAAAGTTAATAACATGGGAAACGTTTGGAATATCAAGACCGCGGGACGCAACATCTGTCGCAATCAGGATCTTAATATTGTTGTTTTTAAAGTCTTGTAAAACCCTGTTTCTTTGGCTTTGGTTTTTGTTGCCGTGAATTGCCCCTGCGCGGAAGCCTTTTTGGACCAAAATATCTGAAAGTTTTTGAACGCCGTGTTTTGTTCTTCCAAAAATAAGAACTTTATCGTATTCAGTTTGGGAAAGAAGTTTTTGAAGCTCATCAATTTTGGCGCTGGGGGAGCTTACTTTTATAATCTCCTGGGTAACATTTTGGGCAGTATCACCGGTTTTAACAGATACTGTAACCGGGTTTTTGACGAAACTCTGGAGGATCTCCCTGACTTTTCCGTCAATTGTGGCGGAGAAAAATAGGGATTGTCGATTTTGAGGAAGAAGCGAAATAATATATCTGATGTTTTGGATAAATCCAATATCAACCATATGATCAGCCTCGTCTAAAACAACGGCTGCAAAATTACTTAAATTCAAATTTCTGGTTCTTATTAAATCCTCAATTCTTCCCGGAGTTCCAATAACAAAGTTTGGGTTACGTCTCAAGTCTGAAATCTGTCTTCCCATGTTAGCGCCCCCAATGCACAAGGCTGAATAAACATTGAGCCCTCTTGAAAATGATGTGAGCTCATCCCTGATTTGTCCCGCAAGTTCACGGGTTGGGGCAACAATTAGGGTTTTTAAACTCCTGTTTTTGAGAACCATTTCAAGAAGTGGAATCAAAAATGCCGCAGTTTTACCTGTCCCTGTATTTGCAATTCCGATTAAATCGCGTCCCTCCAAAATTGGAAGAATTGATTGGTCCTGAATAGGAGTTGGGTCAACATAGCCTTTTTCAATAACATTTCTTTTTAGGGTGTCGGTTAGTCCAAAATCATTAAAAGTATGTGTAATTTCTTGGACAACAATTGCGGGGCCTACTTGTGGGAGGTTTATTACATTGGTTGGATCAAAGGATTTAACACGCCTACCCACTCCTGCAC
>JBBTZE010000004.1:0-2513 GCA_038061545.1 Patescibacteria group bacterium
TGAAATTTCTGACCACCTTCCTTTAATTTTAGATTTTGAGATTTAGCGCTTGACATTCTGTACAGAATTATGTAAGATCGAGCTATGACAAAGACATTATCTATTACTAAAGCGAGAGACGAGTTGACGACATTGGTTGACAGGGCTGATAGGATGCTGGATGAATATATAATTACTGTGAATGGTTCTCCTGCTGCGGCAATTATTTCTGCGGCTGAATATGATTCATGGAAGGAAACTAATGAAATTCTAAACGATAAACAACTCATGAAGTCAATAAAAAAGTCTGAAAAGGAATTTAAGGAAGGTAAATGGGAAGATTGGGAAGATGTAAAAAAGCAGCTGAAGATAAATGTATAAGATTCGACTTTCTCCTGAAGCTAAAAGTCAACTTAAAAAACTCAAGATTATTCATAAAGACGCAATCGCTTCTGTAATAGAGGATTTAAAAGAAGACTCTTATTTAGGCAAACCTCTTGGTAGAGAGCTCTCACGAAGATATTCATATAGAGTTGGTGTATATAGAGTTATATACAAAATAATTAAGGAAGATAGTGTTGTTGAAGTTTTGTCTGCCGGTCACAGGTCTGTAGTCTACAACTAATATGGATAATCAAGTACAGGATGTAAAAATGAAAACAGACATTGTGTCTGTAATTGGTGAGCGGATTGAACTCAAAAAAGCGGGACGGAATTATAAAGCCAACTGCCCCTTCCACGGCGAAAAAACAGCTTCTTTTATGGTTTCTCCGGAACTTCAGATATTTAAGTGCTTCGGCTGCGGCATCAGTGGCGATTGTTACTCATTTCTAGAACAGTATGAAGGCATGGAGTTCCCGGAAGCGCTCAAGTATTTGGCGGATAAAGCCGGAATCAAGCTAGAAAAAGTAAATTTTGGAGCATCCACAGAAAAAGAAAGACTGATTGATTTAAATTCCCAAACTTTAAAATTTTATAATTATTTACTTTTGAATCACCTGGTTGGCAAAAATGCGCTGAATTATTTATTAAAAGAACGCGGACTCAAAAAAGAAACAATTGAGGAATTTCAACTTGGATTTTCACCCGAAAATTCAAATCCAATAAATGCTTTTTTGGTAAAAAAGAAAAAGTTTACAACTCGCGAAGTCGAAACTGCAGGAATTGGCATACCACGCGGTCAAATGTTTTTTGACCGCTTCCACGGACGCGTTATTTTCCCGCTTTTTGATCATCGCGGGAACGTTATTGGGTTTGCGGGACGTATTATGCCAGGGGGAAGGGAGGACACGGCCAAATATATTAATTCTCCCGAGACCCCGATCTACCATAAGAGCAGCGTTCTTTATGGGCTCAATTTAACAAGATCTTTCATAAAGAAAAGAGGAGAGGCAATAATTGTTGAGGGGGAACTGGATGCCATTTCCACCTACCAAGCGGGAATTACAAATGTTGTTGCAATTAAAGGCTCATCCTTAACGGAGGAGCAGGTGAGACTTCTATCCCGTTTTGCAGGAAAATTTATCCTTTGCCTTGATTCTGACATGGCGGGGGACGCGGCAGCCAGGCGGGGAATAGGAATCGCTTCGAATTTGGGGGTGGAGGTAAAAGTTGCGGTCTTGACCAAGTTTAAAGATCCGGATGAGGCGGCAAGAGGAAATCCGGAAGAGTTCAAAAAAGACCTGGATAATGCAATTAATGTTTGGGATTTTTTGATTGAATCGGTTTTTTCCAGGTTTGACGGTAAAAGTGGAGCGGGAAGCGCTAAAATATCAAAAGAAATTGTGCCGATACTGGAGGGAATTGAGGATAAAATCGTTCAGTCCCATTACATAAACTTAGTTGCCAAAAAACTCGGAGTGGAAGTGGAGGCGGTTAGTTCGGAAATTCAAAAAGTGACCGCTCCTCAGATTAAGGAGGCCGCCCCCACTTCGCTCAAAGCTTCGAGGGGCAGGCACGAGCTTTTGGAAGAAAGACTTTTGACCCTAGCTTTTCAGGATGATCCGGAAGTTCTTCTGGGACGGGATATTTCACAGTTAATTCGGTCAAACTACGCCAAAAGGCTAATCGGGGAGTATCAAAAATTTTCAAAGAAAGAAAAATTTGATCCAGAAAAGTTTGGCAAGGCTCTCCCTAAGGAACTTTTTGACGGTTTTGCCTCAATAATTATGTCAGTTGAGGCTGAAAACGAGCATTCTCCCGATCGAATCAAAAAGGAGCTTGATTTAGTTGTAAAAGAGCTTAAAATACTCTCAATAAAGGAAGATCTCAAAGATTTGTCCAAAAAGGTTGGAGAGTTAGAAAAAGCCGGTGAAAAAGAACAGATGCTTCTCGCACAAAACAAATTCACAAAATTAACCGGGCTTCTTTCTAAACTTGATGAGGAGGGGATTGGGAGTATAATTCTAGATGAGGATTAACTTCGCATATGATCAGAAAACCTGTGCTCGATATTATCAAAAAAGGCCGTGATCAAGGGTTTCTTACCCAGGATGAAATTTTGGAGATTTTTCCTGATGCCGAGAATAGAGTTG
>JBBTZE010000005.1:0-6266 GCA_038061545.1 Patescibacteria group bacterium
GGTGTCTCACCCTTCTTTTCACCTTTCCCTCACGGTACTAGTTCACTATCGGTCTTTCTTTTTATTTAGTCTTGGAGGATGGTTCCCCCCGATTCCCACAGGGTATGTGCCCCGTGGTACTTGGGAATTCCCTAGAGCTTTATTGGATTTTGCATACCAGATTTTCACTGTCTATGATCAGCCATTCCAGACTGTTCTGCTATCCTCTAAAGTCCCATATTGGGCTCCCGCAACCCCCTTTTCGTGCAAGCACGAAAAAAGTTTAGACTGTTACCATTTCGCTCGCCGCTACTTAGGTAATCTCGTTGATTTATATTCCTCGTCCTACTTAGATGTTTCAGTTCGGACGGTTCCCACATTAGCCTGTATAACATTCCTTACGGAACACATTTTGAGGCTAAGTACCCTGCAAAGCAGGGTGGGTTTCCCCATTCGGACACCGCTGGATCAAAGCTTCGTGGCAGCTCCCCAACGACTTTCGCGACCATGTACGTCCTTCTTCGGAAAAGAAAGCCAAGGCATTCACTGTCTGCGTTCTTTATAAATTGCGATCCCGCGCTCCCCTAAGTTAATAGGGTATGCAGGACGCGACCTTTCTTCCCCAATTAGATAACTTCGTATCTAATGGGGCACCGTGAGATGCAAAATGCTATCTCACTGGTGTTTACTACTACTTCATCATTCAAGTTGTTAAAGTACGAAAAGAACTTTAGAGTGTAAGAGTGAAAGAGTATCCTTATGCTCTCTCGCTCTTCTACTCTACTTTTATGGGTGGACCGTATCGGATTCGAACCGATGACCTCTTCATTGCAAATGAAGCGCTCTACCAACTGAGCCAACGGCCCAGACATTGGGCAAAGATTAATGTTTGATACCGAGCTTTTCTTCCAATACCTTAATCTCAGCCTTCAAACTCGCAACATGGTCTTGCAAGACTTTTAACTCGGATGAGGCCAATTCCCCCGATGCCGACTCATGGGCAACTCCCCTGAAACGGCTTAGACGAAATTTTACTTTGGCCTCATATTCGCTTAACTTTTTGTAAAGTGCATCTAATTTCTCTCTGTCAGATGGTATTTTCATTCCAAAAATAAACCGGCCTTTAAGCCGGTAATCAAACAAAATGAAGCTAAAAACTATCCCCCGTCGTCAATACCACGCAAATAGCTGCGGGGTGCTTTAGGAAATAGTGTTAGTTTTCTCATTAAGTTTTTCGGGCTCAAAAGTAAAGCTATTATACCGCCCTTAGAAGTAGTGGTCAAGTGTAGCTTTTGGCCGCTTGGCCATTCGGCCAATAAATGATAAGCAGAGCTTGCCACTCGGATTTTGGAAATCTTCGTGGTAAAATATGGCCGTAAGTTATGGGCGCATGGCTCAGTGGTAGAGCGTCAAACTGATAATTTGAAGGTCCTAGGTTCGATCCCTAGTGCGCCCACTAGAACGCCTTTTTGATGACGCAATAAAATTGCGACTGATAGGAACTTCGTTTCTATCATGACCCAATGAAATTGGGACATATCGAAAATTCTGATTTTCGTTATAAAAAGGAGGTGGATGGTTTGCTACTTCGAGTCTTCGAGAAGCATGCTCCGCATATCACGGCCCACAAATTAAGCGCGTTCTTGATGACGCGAGCAAAAAAATGAACAGCTTGTTTTGTAGCTAAACAAAATATTATTTTTGTATATATAATGTTAGTATGCAGACCTTGACCACCCTTCTTCTTAAGATGCCCAGAAACACCGAGGTTACTCCCGAGGCCGCAAAAACCTTTCTTTCCGCCCTCACCCAAATCAATTCCGTCTCTTTTTGGGACAAACTGAGAGGTGACAAACCCCAAGCATTGTCACTCGAAATTGTCAGCATCAATCAGCAAATTCAATTTTTGGTCACCTGCGACACTGAATTGGTTCCATTTGTCCAAACTCAAATCCAAAGCACATATCCGCTTGTCATAATTGAAAAAATCAACGATCCCTTGACAGGACTGTCCTATGAAGTATCGGAATTAAAGTTAAGCAAAGGTTCTTTTTACCCCATTGGAACATATGACAAGTTTACGGACATTGATCCCATGTCCTCCATTCTCTCGGTTCTATCAAAAACCGAACCAACAGAGACTTCCATGGTACAAATTTGCTTGGAGGGAACATCCGGTTCCTGGCAAAATAACGGCGAGAGTTATGCCGCTCATGGTGTTAAAAATGAAGACGGCACTTATCAGCCAAGGACGGATAAAATGATAATTACCGAGAAAATTTCTTACCCGGGTTTTAAGGCTTCCGTTCGCCTTATTGGAAACTCAAAAAAAACCCTAACAGAGCTCTTATCCAGTTTTGGGGTCTTTACCCGCGCCGACGGCAATAAATTTTCAACCCTTCACTCTTCACTATTCACTCTTAACTCAAAACAAAGGGCAATAAAAAACGCTCTGGAACGAAGAGTCAGCAATAAAGATATTCTAAACATTTTAGAACTCGCCACTCTCTGGCATCTTCCTTCCGATAAAATTAAAACCGCGACAATTGCCTGGGGAACTTCTGTTCTTTCCGAACCCCCGGAAAATCTCCCCAACGCCATAACGGCAACGGAAGAAGATAAAGCCCATATTAACTTTTTTGGCAAAACCGTCTTCAAAAATCGAGATACTATTTTTGGGATTCGCGATATTGATAGAAGGAGGCATATTTGGGCAATCGGAAAAACGGGAACCGGTAAATCCACCCTCATCGCCAACATGGCAATTGACGATCTTAAAAAGGACCGCGGACTTGCCGTAATTGACCCACACGGAGATCTTTGTGAAATAATTTTAGACTACATTCCAAAAAGAAGAATCAACGACGTTATTTACTTTAATCCGGCAGACACCGAATACCCAATTGTCATTAACCCACTTGAGGTAACGAATAAAGAAGAGGCGGAACTGGTAGTTTCCGGCATAGTTTCCATTTTTAATAAAATTTTTGGATTTTCATGGGGACCCCGCTTAGAGTATATTCTCAGAAATTCCCTAATGACCTTGGCGGAAATCGAAGGTTCAACTCTTAAGGATGTTCCCCTTCTTTTGACCAATAAGCAGTTCAGATACCGGATTGAATCCCAAATGAAAGACCAAACACTAAAATCCTACTGGATAGACGAATTTGATAAAATGCCGGAGAAGCTTCAGCAGGAGGCAATTTCCCCGATTTTGAATAAAGTCGGGCAGTTTGTTACCTCTCCCCTTGTCAGAAGCGTAATTGGCCAGCCAAAAAGTTCAATCAAGCTTGATGACGTCATGAATGACGGCAAAATCCTTCTTGCTAATCTCTCGCAAGGACGCTTGGGTGAGGATAATGCGGCGCTTCTCGGGGCCATGCTTATTACCAAACTTCAGCTTGCCGCCATGCACAGGGTGGACATGCCGGAGGGGCAAAGACGCGACTTCTACCTTTATGTTGACGAGTTCCAAAATTTTGCAACAGGATCATTCATAAAAATCATGAGTGAGGCCAGAAAATATCATTTGGACATTATGCTTGCCAATCAATATATGGCCCAAATTCCGGAGGAAGTTACAAAGGCGATTCTTGGAAATGCGGGGACAGTTACCACCTTTGCGCTGGGGGCCAGTGATGCTGAAATACTTTTTAAGGAATTCGCGGAGGCATTCACCCAAAATGATCTGATTAGCCTTAGTAATTACCAAATAGCTACCAAAATGACGATTGAGGGCCGTACCACAAGGCCGTTTTTGGCAACCACCCTCCCCCTGCCAATTTCCAGTAATTTGAACAGACAAAAAGTGATCCAAATAAGCAGAGAGAGGTGGGCGAGAAAGCTGGCAGTTCCTCAAAATACCCCATAAGCGAAGCTTGCTTCTCGCAGACTCGAAGTAAGCGAAGCTTGCTTCTCGCAGACTCGAAGTAAGCGAAGCTTGAAGTAGCCTATAATTTGACTTCTGAACTCGAATTGCCACAATACAAGTGACCTGGGCCTGGATTATCAATTTTGGGACTGAGTACGAATACCTCTTCAGCCTAATGATGATCGTCATTACATTCGCATTAGATGTAATAGCATCAGTTGTCTTTCTCAGAGCCAAATAATGGTGATTTTGCACGACGAACTGCTCAAGCTTTTATACAAGCCGAATTTTTTATTCGAAACTATATACTAGCTTGAGCACGTTTTACCTCACCAATTCCCCGTTTTTAAATCACCGTCTGGAATTTGTTTTGGCCCCCATAAGCGTGTGTGAAGAATCCATGACTGAATTTGCGAATTCAAAAATGCAAAAATCTGTTTAAGGCTGGCACCATGCGTGCCAGAAGAGTTTTTTTGCATAACATGAGCAAATGATGGAATGGCTGATGAGCACTAGCGCGCACTTTCTTTGGTTCGTTTCTTTATGCGAGCAAAGAAATGAACAGCTTGTCTTTGACACTCAATTTGTGATCGGAAGCAAGTGACTCCGTTTTATATAGTTAAACGGCTGTCTTAAAATCCCGATGAAGTAGAGCAAAGCTCACTTCATGGGATCCCGTTAGATGCTGTAAACAGCTATCTAACTGGGACTGGGTGTAACACTCGTGCTAAATAAATAGCGAGGTTCGTTCACTCCTTAGAAAGGAGGTGATCCATCCCCACCTTCCAGTAGGGATACCTTGTTCATAATTTCTCCTCGTCTTTCGAGAGGTATGGACTATATCTTCATTCTCAAAAAAGCAACCTTTTCGGGGTGACTCGAACTAATAATTTTGGCGAATTTTAAGTAAGATTTTGCTCTTACAAAAAACCTCCAATAATTCGGGTCAACTTTATAACTTGGGTTGTGCAATTTTCCGCAACTAATTCCAATTTTCTCGAGGTAAGTTTTTACTTTTAGTAAATCTTCTTTGTCTTTCTGACAAAAGTAGATGTAAAAACGAACTTTTGGACTTCTTGAAATCCCACCTTCTGCATCAAAATAGCCTCGAACATAATCAATTTTATCCTGAATGGAGCTTATCTTTGTATCTTTTAGCAAAGACTTGGAAAATTCTGTAATCCAAAGATCACGGTTTTTTCCTTCCTTATAGTTCCAAGCAGACATTCCTAAATTCTTGATTTCACTTACAAGAAACTTAGAAAATTCTTTTGATTGTGTCGCTATTCGATACGTGGTTTTTCTTTCAGTTGCATCGTGCAATAAACCAAGTAAATATTGTTTACTAATTTGAAAAGCTCGCGTGTAGTCTCTACGGAGTCCCCTCAATTTGAGGGGTTCCCTCGGTATTCCCATAATCCATTGTAGGACTTTAGGGTTCACCGATATAGCAAGATTTTACCCTGATATTAGTTCAGGGGTCGCAACAAATTTACGACTTAATCCTCATCGCTGATTCTACCTTGGATCTGCACAGCAGACCTTAAGGTATCTCCAACTTTGCTGACTTGACGGGCGGTGTGTACAAGACCCGAGAACGTATTCACCGTGGCTTGCTGATCCACGATTACTACCAATTCCACGTTCATGAGGGCGAATTTCAGCCCTCAATCCCCACTGAGAAGCCGTTTTTAGGATTAGCTCCACCTTACGGTTTGGCTACCTTTTGTCGGCTCCATTGTAGCATGTGTGTAGCCCCAGCTATAAGGGCCATGCTGACTTGACGTCGTCCTCGCTTCCATCTGAAATAAATTCAAATAGTCCCATATGATTATTTAACATACGGCAAGGGTTGCGCTCGTTACCCCACTGAAGGGAACACCCTACGGCACGAGCTGACGACAGCCATGCAACACCTGTGATACCTTCAAAATAAATTTTGATCATCCCACGTTTCTGCGGGACTAAAACGGTAACATGTCAAGGCTGGGTAAGGTTCTTCGTTTCGTCTCGAATTAAACCACATACTCCACTGGTTGTGCGGGTCCCCGTCAATTCCTTTGAGTTTTAGCCTTGCGGCCGTACTCCCCAGGCGGCTCGCTTAACGCGTTAGCTTACGGAACGTAGAATAAATCCTACATCCCTAGCGAGCATAGTTTACGGCTAGGACTACAGGGGTCTCTAATCCCTTTCTCTCCCCTAGCTGTCGTTCATCAGCGTTATTGGTTGGTTAGCTTCCTGCCTACGCCCTTGGAGTTCCTGATGATATCAACGTATTTCACTACTACACCATCAGTTCCAGAAGCCCCACCAACAATCAAGACTTGCAGTATTACCTCCCTTCCCCCGGTTAAGCCGTGGTCTTTAAAAAGTAACTTACAAATCCGCCTACGAAACGCTTTACGCCCAATAAATC
>JBBTZE010000006.1:0-1329 GCA_038061545.1 Patescibacteria group bacterium
CGGTAATTGTGAAGGAAAGGCGTCATGGAATGGAAGTGCTGGGTTTATTCTTCAGGATAAACTTACTGCTGGTTGTGATTTAACTTATGATTTATTTGCATTTAATCTTACTGATATTTCTAATACCCCCTTTAGAAGTAAAAAAATAGATGGTCCAATATCAAAAAGTGAGAAAAACTTTTGTGTATGTTTTTCAAAATAAAGAAGCAGTTCCGGGGAAAATATACGTTTAAACAGCCTGTGTCTAATATTCGAAACCGATCTTTTTTCGATTAAATCAAACCCATGATTTGCCAGTATTTCATCAATTTTACCGGGGTGAAAATTAAAAAAAGGCAAGGAGCAGTTTTTCAGCGACTTTTTACTTCTTTTGTCGGTTGTTGAAATATCAATTGGGAATGTTAGATTGCCTTTCAAAAATTCTCTCAGAGTGGATTTTAGGTTTTGCTTGTTAGCAAATTCCAATATAAGATAGCCTCCGTCTTTAAGCAGACTTCTCAAGACATCAAATGCCAGATCGATATCTTTTATATGATGCAAAACCCTGACCATTATAATTAGATCTTGGGTTTTTGGCCTGATTCTATTTGGCAGATTTTCAAGAGAACTATGGATGTACTTGATATTGGTTTTATCGGAAAATACGTCTCTGGCCAAGCGCAATAGTTTTGAGGAAGGATCGGAAAGTACCACTTTTTTGGCCCTGTAAAAATAAAGCGGAGTTAGTCTTCCAAACCCTGCGCCAATTTCCAGTAGGTTTTTAATTTTCTGAATTCTATGAAGAAATGCCTTTATGGCAATAATTTCCGACTTATGTTCATATTCCCTTCCAATCCAGTAAGCAGGATAATCAAAGCTATCGTATGCGGCTGCCATGTTAGTTAATTATACAGGAGGTGTAAATTTACTGCATATTTGCCATAAGTGAACTTGCATCTCGATGACTCGATGTAAGCGAGCTTGAGTCAGCTATTGCATATCTGTCATGAAGGTGTTAACTCCGTTTGCCCAAGATCCATTGGACATGGGGGTATATTTACTCATTATTTCTTCAACGGTTTTATAGCCTTTGTTTAAATATTCTTCTCTCAAGCCTTTTGAAACAGTCTCTATGCCTTTTTCATATGAAGAAAATCCGAGTGAACCTTCACTGTGAATTCCCCACCCCCAACAGTTGTATGATTCTGGCGGAATAATCTTACAAACATTACTTTCCTGTTGGGAAATTGCGGTAATCAGACGATAATCCAGGTCGTATTTGTCAGCCATTTGAACAATATATTCGGATAGATGCGACATGGGCGAATTCCATCTTTCAAGATAATTTCT
>JBBTZE010000007.1:0-1291 GCA_038061545.1 Patescibacteria group bacterium
ATTAGTGGAAAAAATATTTGTGCCCAAAATTCACTCAGCGCTCCCCTGACATACACCTCAACTGCTTTATATGGGATATACGTGTAAAGGAGCGCGGAAACAAACCCTGACCATTTATCCGTTAGTTCACTGACTAGAATAAATATCGTGATGGCAGAAAGAATATAACCCAAAATAAAGAGAATCTTTACACTGTCAATGTATTGGATTCCGACCCTATGAAGGAGCGCTCCAATGTAGTAAGGAAGCGGAGGATAGAAGTTAAACTGCGGATATCCATACTGGTATCCGGCGTCCGGTACCCAACGGCATGGAATTTGAAAATCATCATAACACCTATCCATTTCATAAACCCTAAAAGCCTGGAGATCATCCTGCATTGGGAAAAATCCGGGACGAAGAAGATTGAAAAATGCCGGAACAGTCAAAAGTGTCAGGAGTAAGGCAGGGATAATTTTCCCAAACTTCTGCCCCGTCCACAAAATAAAATTTATTAAATTGTGAACGACTGTACCATGATATATCTTGCTTGCCGGAATTAATCGCCTCCACTGGTTATCTGATACTGCTATATTTTTGCCACTAGCACCCAAGTAATGAATTACTTCTGCTTCAGGTAAATAGTAAACTTTTAGTCCTGCCCTTTTAACTTTTCTACAATAATCCAGGTCTTCAAAATACATAAAATATTTATCATTCAACCCTCCTACTTTCTTCAAGGCCTGAGGAGTTATTAAAAATGCCGCTCCAACCACTGAGTCCACCTCAGTTGGCATACCTGACTTTGGAGCATAGAGACCAAAATTACCCTTCTCTCCAAACCAGTATTCACGCATTGCACTCCATATTGTCGGGGAATGCGAAGCAGATTCTTGGAGGGAGCCGTCCTTATTAAGAAGCCTCGCCCCAATAACTCCTGCGTCGCTACGGGACTTTGCAAATTCCAGAAGTTTGTCGAGAGACCCTTTTTTGACCAGAGTATCTGAATTGAGTAGTAAAATATATCCACCTTTTGCTTTTTTAATACCCAAGTTAACCCCTTTTGCAAAACCTACATTATCGACACTATTGTCCCTAACAATAATTTCGTATGAAGTTTTTGGAGGGTATTTTTTGATTGAAGTAACACAGGCTTTTACTAACTCAGAAGTTTTGTAATTAACAATTATTATAGAAAGATCCATTTTAAAATTTAGAAAAAATCGTCTCATCAGAAACTTTTGATTCCTTTTTCTCCTTTAACCTTGCTTTGAGTAGCGGGCTAATTTTAGTAAGCGCCATGAACACTATT
>JBBTZE010000008.1:0-1745 GCA_038061545.1 Patescibacteria group bacterium
ATATGGAATTTGTCAGGAAGTATAAGATTGATATAGTAGAAAAGCCTTTCAATAGTTCAATAGAAAAATTGGCGATTGAGGGTAAATGGGGCAAAAAAGAAGTAAATTACCACCTTCGTGATTGGCTAATATCCCGTCAACGTTATTGGGGTTGCCCAATTCCGATGGTTTATTGCGAATCATGTGCATCAAAAGATATCAGCTTTAAAGGCCAGGCCTTTAAAGGTATGGCTGGATGGTTTCCTGTAGATGAAAAAGAACTGCCGGTATTGCTTCCGGAAGATGTAGATTTTTTGCCACATGGTGAAAGTCCTATCGCGCGTTCTAAGACCTTCCAAAAAGGCGTAAAGTGCCCCAAGTGCGGAAAGCCGGCTACCCGCGAGGTTGACACGATGGATACGTACGTTGATTCTTCATGGTATTTTATTCGATTTGTCGATCCTAAAAATAATAGAGAAATTGCTTCAAATGAAGCTATTAAGGCATGGCTTCCGATTGACCATTATGTTGGAGGCGGGCACGTTGTCCAACATTTACTTTTTGCCAGATTTTTCTGGAAGTTCTTATTTGACGAGGGTTTAATCGATAAGTTGTTGGGTGATGAGCCATTTTTGAAGCTAAGAGCTCCCGGTTGGATACTTGGAGAGGATTCTCGCAAAATGAGTAAAAGATGGGGAAATGTGGTCACACCGGATGATATTTTCCTCAAGTTCGGAGCAGACACCTTAAGAGTATATGAAATGTTTATGGGACCATTTGATGTTATGAAGCCGTGGAGTATGGCTGGGGTAGAAGGCGCGCACAGATTTTTGGGGAGAGTGTGGAGACTTTTCAATAATGAATCAGGAATCACGAATCAGGAATCAGGCAATGAGGTCAATATCGAAATGCATCAAACTATCAAAAAAGTGACTGAAGACATTGAAGAAATGAAATTTAACACTGCAATTTCAAGTATTATGGAACTTGTAAATGTTATGACAGAGTACAAAGTACATAGAGACAGCATCACTTCGTGGGCAGAGTACTTAGAAACACTTGCTCAACTTCTTGCCCCTTTTGCCCCTCACATGATGGAAGAAATTTGGGTAGAAAAACTGGAAAAACCGTTCTCGGTTCACACAAGTGAGTGGCCAAAATATGATGCAAAATACCTCAAAGTAGATCAGGTTACGATTGTTATACAAATAAATGGTAAGATGCGCGGAAGCCTGAATCTGGAATCTGGAATGAGAAATCAGGAATCAGAAATAACTAAGATGGCAAAGTCAGAACTAAACATTGCAAAATGGTTAGAAGGAAAAAACATAGTTAAGACAATATTTATACCGGGTAAGGTGTTAAACTTTGTGATTGAATGAAAAATTGGCCAAATTGGGAGGAGATATTTATAAAGTATCGCTATCCCATCCTCATAATCCTCCTCGGACTCATCTTAACCGCATTTGGAGTACTTTTTTATAAAAAAGATGTACTTGCTCCGCAAACAAAGGTTGAAGTCTTAAATGCGATTGCAGTAAGTCAAACAGGAATGGATATTACAACAGAAATTGCCGGAAGTGTTGTCCGCCCCGGAGTTTATAAAATGCCAAGCGGCAGTCGGATTGATGATTTATTAATATTATCGGGAGGGTTCTCTGGAGATGCCGATAGGACTTGGACAGAAAAATATCTAAATAGAGCAGGAGTATTAACCGATGGACAAAAGATTTATATTCCGCAATCGGGAGAGATAAGTGCTAAAA
>JBBTZE010000009.1:0-2860 GCA_038061545.1 Patescibacteria group bacterium
GATATTTTTATAGACGGTAAAAACCCCAATAGATAAAAGCAAAATGTATAAAATTGCGAAAATTAGTTTGTTTTTCATTTTTTGGTGGACGACGTTGGTCTCGAACCAACGACCTCTTCGATGTGAACGAAGCGCTCTACCGCTGAGCTAGTCGTCCGTACTTATATTTTACCATTTAGTAATTGAATGGCCAAGCTCCGCTTACCATATTTGAAGGTTGACTCACTCATGTACCCGTAGTATAAAACTATTATGTCTCTCAGGAGCATTACAACTGGAATCTCCGACGTAAAAGACTCTCTTTATATCCCCTACCCAATAAAACCCAATGTGATTCAGGTAGGCAAATTTAGAGTGCCCGAGTACGTGACTCCAGAAGAAACGAAGAAGTGTGTTGACAGACTGATTGACCAAATCGACATTGCAAAGTTCGATCATGCTTTGGTTAACCTTCAGGGCGGAGCTTGGCTTTTTAATGAATATTCCAAAAGAGCTGGGCCAATCGGAATACCCGTACACATGATTCAAATCAATAGACCCGACGGCGGTTTTGGAGCAACCGAGGTTATTCCTGTTCCAAAAAAATGCTGGGGTAAAGCTTGCATTATTTTTGAGGACATTTATGATACTGGTGGCGTTATTGACTACATAATGGGAAATTTGGATCCAGAATCACTTACAGCCGTTGTGGTTGATAAGCAAGTAGAAAAAATGCCTCTAAAGTATAAAATATTGGCAGCCATGAAAATAGAAAAAAAGTGGATAATGGGTTGCGGAATGGACGGAGGTGTGAAAGGCGAAGGAAGGACTTTTAGAGACTGGGCGGGAATTGTGGTTAATCCTAATGCGGATCATTAAGTTACTTCTTGTTTTGATAACCCCCTTATCAATATAATATAGCTATGTTTAAGCGTCTTGGCGCGTTTTTTTTGGATGTTTTGGAGGTAGTTGTTTTTGCTGTGGGAATTTTCTTCTTTGTTTATCTTCTTATTATGCGCCCCCACAAAATTAAGGGGCAATCAATGGACCCAACTTTCCCTGACAAAGAATATTTACTTACAGAAAAGGTTTCTTACTATTTGCATGATCCAAAAAGAGGAGATGTTGTAGTTTTTCAGCCTCCCGTTAGTGAGTTGGATGAATATATCAAAAGAATTATTGCGCTTCCCGGCGAGCAGGTAATGCTCAAAGCCGGAAAGGTTTATGTAAATGGGGAGCAGCTTAAGGAATCATATTTGGCAGACACAGTTTATACTGCCACCGAAGGCTTTACTCCCGAAGGGCAGGAGTATACGGTTCCTGCGGGGCAATATTTTGTGATGGGTGACAATCGTCCTCACTCATCTGACTCACGCGCCTGGGGACCAGTTGTTAAAAACAAGATCTCGGGCCGGGCCTGGATAGTTTACTGGCCGTTAAAAGGAGTTGTACCAAAAGTTAGTTATTAACGACTGATTTGTATATTTTTTGAAGCCGACTTTCAGTTTCTTCCAAACTTCCTTTAAATACAAATGTTACTCTGGTTTCGCGCCTGGAACGGATAAGTTTGACCGATGTTTTCTTGGTCTCATCGGTTTCTCCATTGCTCATAGATTTTTCAAAATCTTCTTGCATTTGATCAAGTTCCTCAGAAACTACTCTCATCTTGATTGTATTTTTCTTGGCTTCCTGTTGACTCTTTGCTTTCATACGTCTCGCCAACTCTTCTGCACGGCGCACACTGCCACTTTCCCTAAGAATTATTTTATAAGCCTCAATCATTAGGGACGGGTCATCAACCGCCGCCAGTGCTCTGGCATGACCTTCTGAAATAAGTCCCGACAAAAGTCCGTCCTTAAGGGCATCTGGAAGGGACAGGAGCCTTAGGGAATTACTGACATATGCAACTGATTTTCCAATTCTTACAGCAATTTCGGAAGTTGTAAGGCCAAACTCATTCATAAGTCTCTCAAAACCCTTAGCCCTATCAAGTGGATTTAAGTCCACTCTTTGTACGTTCTCAACAAGCGCCATCTCAAGCATTCCTTTTGGCGAAGTCTCACGTACAATAACCGGGACATGGGTTAACCCCGCCAGTTTTGACGCTCTCCAGCGTCGCTCCCCCGCAATAATCTGGTATCCGGCAGGGGTTTTAGCAACTACAAGAGGTTCGAGAATTCCATGTTCACGAATTGAGTCCACAAGGTCTACTAAGCTTTCAGGGGTAATTGCTCCGCGGGGTTGAAGTGGGTTGGGCTGGAGTTGATTTATTTCTTGCTGAATTATTTCCTCTGCCATATTACTTTGATACTACGCTGACAATTTTCTTACCTAATTTGCTTGCAAATTTAACTTTTCCAGTGGTTACTGCATAAATAGTGTGATCTCGGCCCGCAGCTACTCCTTTGCCCAAACCAATCCTACTTCCTCTTTGCTTTACAATAATCATTCCTGGAGTGATACTCTCTCCTGCAGAAAGCTTTACTCCTAGTCTTTTACCTGCCGGGCTAACGTGTTGTGAAGCTTTTCCGCCTGCTGCTTTATGTGTTGACATATTATTAAGGGCAATATAAACGATATTTTCACGACTGTCAAGGGGTCCAGAAGTATCTATTGTGATACTTTTTCAACTAGAAGTCTCGTGAACTTTGGGGTAAAACCCATTCGCTTCCTGTATCTCGATTTGGCCTTATACTTAAAAATGTTGATTTTTCCGCCTTTTTCCATTTCGGTCACTACTTTGAGGCTAACTTTGGCTCCAGCTACGATTGGTTTCCCTACCTTAACCATATCCCCATCAACCGTCAATAAAATCTCAGCTTCGGGTTTACCCTCAAGTAAATCGACCAAAACCTCCTGACCGTCTTCAACTCTGTACTGC
>JBBTZE010000010.1:0-3164 GCA_038061545.1 Patescibacteria group bacterium
GCCGATCTCGCGCCGTTGCCGCCTGCGATTCGGTAAAAAGCAAACAATAAGATTTTTTATCGCTTCTCCCAACCCTTCCTCTTAACTGATGAAGAGCGGCCAGTCCAAACCTTTCTGCCGCCTCAATTACCATTATGGTTGCATTTGGAATATCAATTCCAACCTCAACTACGGGAGTTGTCACCAAAATATCGATTTTTCCTGTCCTGAAGCCGTTCAGGACCTGCGTTTTTTCCTTCGCTTTCATCCTGCCGTGCAAAAGACCAAGTTTAAGTTTTCCAAATACTTTCTTAAGGCTTTCAAACTCTTGGGTTACGGCTTTAACTCCTTCCATTGTCTCAACCTCGGACTCTTCGATCAAAGGACAAACGATAAAACATTGTGAATGGTGATCAGTGATCTGTGAGTTGATCCATTTATAGGCACCACTTCTTTTTTTCTCCGGGACTACCCATGTTGTAATTTTTAGTCTTCCTTTAGGCATATCTGTTAAAACCGACAGGTTCAGATCTCCGTAAGTAGTTAGCGCAATTGTTCTTGGAATTGGAGTTGCAGTCATTGTTAGAACATGCGGGCTTTTTGATTTTTTGACCAAGTGCGTCCTTTGTTCAACTCCAAACCTGTGTTGTTCATCAATAACCACAAAAGCTACATTCGTAAAATCAATTTTGCTATGAAGAAGTGCATGAGTTCCTATAAAGATGTGGCTGGAATCAGGAATCAGGAATCTTGAAGCGGTAATAAGAGCTATTTTTAATTTTGGAAAAAGTTTTTTAATAGTTTTGTAATGTTGCTGGGCCAGAATTTGTGTTGGTGCCATTATTACTGTTTGGAATCCGTTTAAATATGAAACATATGCGCCAATTGCGGCAACCACCGTTTTTCCCGATCCCACATCCCCTTCCAAAAGTCTGTTCATAGGAATATTCTTTTTTAGATCGGATAGAATTTCATCAATAGCTTTTTTCTGAGAAGCGGTAAGAGTAAAGGGTAATGATTTAACAAACGCATTTACTTTTTTAGTATCAACTTTTAAAGCAAACTGAGATTTGTTCTTTTGCCAATCACTTTTTCTGTACAAACTTTTTAAATGAGTGAACAAAAGTTCATTGAATGCGAGTCGCTCACGCCCTCTTTCTGCCTCCTTCAAATTCTCTGGGAAATGAACCATTTGAAATGATTCTTTTAAGCCCACCAATTTTTTGGCTGTAAGTATTTCTTTTGATAAAAAATCATTTAAATTAACTTTTGGATATTTAATTACATTAAGAATTGTTCGCCTTATCCATTTGGAAGAAAGGCCCGAAGTCTCGGGGTAAACCGGCACAAGGCGGCCAGTATGCAAAGTCGGTGCATCAACACCTTCCAGTATTTCAAAGTCGGGTGAGGAAAGACAAATCTTTTTGTTAAAAAAACTTACCTTTCCGGATAAAGAAACCAATTTTCCCGGGAAAAGTGTTCTTACTAAATAAGTTTGATTAAACCACAAGACTTGCACTTTTCCTGTGTCATCTTCGACACTTCCGATCTGCATCCGCAGCCCCTTCCGAGAAATTATATTGGCAATTGAAATTACTTTGGCGTGAATTGTAACTGTCTCCCCGATTTTTAATTTTGATATTTTCGTGACTTGCGAATAATCAAGATATCTTGTGGGAACGTGATAAAAAAGATTTTCAATCGAAGTTACGCCAAGCTTTTCAAACTTCCTTCCAAAAATGGAACCAATTCCCGGGAGACTTGTAAGCGGTGCATTTAAATTCACCATTCGCGCAATAATACTAAAAGAGTGAGATAAAAGGAAGTATTGATGAAAGAACTAATGCAAGGCTTGCGATTATTATAATAACTGTAAATATTTTCTTTCCGCGTTTAGATATCATTTATTTTGCTTATGAGACGCTTGTGCGATGAGAAATGTTCTTCCTCCGACTTTTATTTCGTCACCAACCTTAACCTTATATGATGACTCCTTTATTGTACTACCATTTACGTCCACCGCACCCTGCTTGATTAGTCGTTTTGCATCGCTGACACTATTAAGTGCAGTAAACGGAGCGATTGTTGTTGCAAGTGTTCCACCCGCAGAAACCTTTATATCAAAAGATGGTTTTTTCTCCTGAAAAGTTTTTTCGAATGATTCTTGTGAATCAAGGGCTTCTTTTTGTCCCCACAAAAATTTTACAATTTCAAAAGCCAACTTCTTTTTCTCCCCCATTGGGTCTTTTTTAACTTTATCTTCAATTCCCGCAAGATCATTCTCGGTCAGAAGCTCAAATGCCAAAGGAATAACTTCATCAGGAAAACTCATAATTCCTGCATAAAAATTCTCCGGCTTTGAATCGAGGAAAAGTGCGTTGCCTGTGGTTTTACCGACTTTTTGGCCGTCTTTATCAACCAAAAGTTTTGTAGTCAGAACAAACTTTTCTTTACCTTTCATTGCCCGCATCAGGGTTCTGCCCATCATCATGTTAAAAAGCTGATCGCTTCCGCCAATTTCCAAGTCAACGTTCATTTCCACACAGTCAAAGCCTTGAGCTACAGGGTACAAAAATTCATGTAAATATATTGGGGCGTTAGCTTTTAATCTTTCCTGGAACATATCGCGTTCAAGCATTTGCTGAACTGTGAGATTGGAAGTAATTTCAATCAAATCTCTGAAGGTTACTTTATCGCTCCACTCGGAGTTGAACATTATTTTGGCTGGGTTATCCCCTTCAAAATCTAATACTTTTCCGGCTTGAGCTCTCCAGGCTTTTGCGTTTGATAAAACCTGCTCACGGGTTAGTTTTTTGCGGGTTGCAAGTTTGTCTGTTGGATCCCCGATCATTCCGGTAAAATCCCCCACCAAAAAAATTACTTCGTGGCCAAGCTTTTGAAACTGCCTGAGCTTCATTAGTCCCACAAGGTTGCCCAAATGTAATGACGGTGCAGAAGGATCAAATCCTTGATAAAGTTTGATTTTCTTTTTGGCCATCAACTCAGACAATCCTTCCTTTGTAGAAAATATTTTTGCTACACCCCTTGTTAAGACTTCTCCTATATCCATTGTGTCCATTTTAGAATGATTTTGATACAATGACAAGGAATAATGTGGAGAGACAGACTTAGATACAGACAGCATATTGGCAGAAGCAGGACAATCGCCCGTTTTGCTAAATTTG
>JBBTZE010000011.1:0-7161 GCA_038061545.1 Patescibacteria group bacterium
AGTTTGGGCTTCCTGCAACTTTTCCAATAAACTTCTGTCCGCCTCCTGAATTTTTTGCAGATAATGATACCTGGAAACCGCATCTTCCAAGTCTTTTGAAGCTAAAAGAAAGACAAAACTATTCTCAGTTTTTGACAATTTGTAGGTTTCAACTGCTCTTCCTGCAAATGCTTTTGAAAGTGAGGTAAGGGAGCTTTCTAACTGGTCAATTCTTCCACCCAAAAGTTTTATTTTTTCCTCAGTTTGAGCAACTTTGAGAGTTGTGAGCTTTATTTGGGCATCAAACTGAGCAATTTGATTAGAAAGAGTTTTACCCTGCCCTTGAAGTTTTATTACTTGCTCGGTGTACTGCTTAATTAAGTCGTTGCACTCAGATTCATTACCGCACTGAGCAAAAACAGTTGACAGTGCCCCGGTCAAAAATAAGGTAAGGGTTAGTAAAAAAGTAATGATCCATTTTTTCTTAGTCATCTCATCTTTTTGACTCTTGAGATTGCAAGAAAAGTACCAGAAAGAGAAAGCACCACTCCCAAGAGCAGTTCAGAAACAAGGATTATTCCAAAAAGAGTTAAAAGTGTGAGCGAGTCTTTGGGAAGTACCGGAATATCGCCAAAATAGGATACAACCCCGGGCGCAGAATACAAAATTCCAATAAAAGCCAAAGACCACCCCAGTATTACCCCCACTACTGAATAAATTAAAGCTTCCAATATTATTGGGCTTCTTATAAACTTTTTGGTTGCACCAATTAGGTTTAATATTTCAACCTCTTCCCGTCTTGTAGCTATTCTCATTGAAATCGTGATTAGAAGCACAAAGAATGAGGTTAGTGCCAAAATTCCTGTAAATACCCCTCCCCCAATCCGCACGTAGGAGGTAATTGTGCGAAGGCGCCCCACAACATCCTTAAGACTGGATTCCCCGCCTATGGCTGCGGTAAAACCAACTGAATCAACAATCTCTTCTTTTTTAACCTCATCGATGATTTCCTGAGCAAATGACAGGTCGGAAGCAGAAAATTCCAAAGACGCAGGGAAACTTGAAGGGCTGACAAGCTCTCCCAAAAGGGGATTGTCGCTGGTTGCTTTTTTGTAAATGGAAAGAGCTTCTTCACGGCTGACATATTTAACATCTTTAATACGTATATCTTGACTAAATTTATGTTGGAGAGTGGCAACTTCTTCTTCTTTTGCATCGCTTTTTAGAAAAGCGATTACCTGCGGACGTGTCTCAAAATAACTAATAACTTTTGATGATGAATAAACAAGAATTGAAACAAGCGTGGCTACAAAAAAAGTTAAAGAAAGAATGAATACCGCAGACAATGCCTGAAACGGAGCCCGTCTAATATAATCAGTTGCAGTTTTGAAATGGATATTGGACATAATTATTCTATCTTACCATTCTCAATGTGAATTATTCTTTTTTTGAGCTTTTTTACAATTTCTTTATTATGAGTAGCCATAATTATGGTTTTTCCTTCTTTGTTAATTTTTTCAAAAAGACCCATAATTTCATCTGATGTGTCCCAATCAAGGTTACCGGTCGGTTCGTCAGCGAGGAGTATCTTGGGGTTAACCACAAGCGCCCGTGCAAGTGACACTCTCTGAAGCTCGCCTCCTGAAAGCTGCGAGGGGAATAAGTCGATTTGACCGGTAAGTCCCACCAGCTTAAGTACATTTTTAACTCTATCTTCCCAAGAGTCTGTTGGGAGTCCGATTACGGCAAGCGCAACTTCAACATTCTCGCGGACGGTGCGTTCGTTTAAAATTTTGAAGTCCTGAAACACAGTACCGATTTTTTGTCTAAATAAGGGAAGGTCGTTAGGCTTTAAAAGCCCTACATTTACACCGTCAACGTGTATAACTCCAGCGCTTGGAATAATTTCTCCCAAAATTAATTTTAAAATAGTGGTTTTGCCGCTTCCTGAGGGGCCGGTTATAAATACAAATTCACCTTTTGCAACTTCGAATGAATTTTTCTCCAGTGCAGTTACGTTTCCAAACTTTTTGGTAACGCCCTCAAATTTAACCAAAGCAGGTGAAGTTTTGTCCATCAATCTATTCTACAACTTTAATCTTAACAACATCCATCAACCAGCCTGCTTTTTTGGCGGCCAATGTTTCTCCCCAAACTTCGACTTTTTTTCCGACGAAGCTGGATAAATCAATAACACTTGAAGTCAAATATACATTTTTAACCGCTCCCCCGTCTCTTTCCAAATGATACGAGCCCTCACCATTTATTCCCCCATCAACCAGTTTTCCGGTAGCGTTGTCGCCTTTGAAATTATCACTCAAGATTCCCGCTTCGTTGGCAGTGACCTTTATACCCGATGAGGTTGGTTTGGAGGCCGTTAGTCCCATTTTGCCGGTAATCAGCCATCCTGCAAAAATTCCGGCAATAACAACACCAAAAACACCAAGAATAAATGGAAGATTTTTTTTGAAGTCTATTTTCTTTACCTGGCTAACTGCGTTTTGCAATGGCTGTGGGTTTGTATCCTGCATGATGCTTTAATATACCACAAGTGCGAGTTCCGCATCAATGAATTCATCCAAATCGCCGTCCAAAACTGAATCCGTATTGCCTGTTTCCACCTGAGTTCTTAGGTCCTTGACCATTTTGTAAGGGTGTAAAACATAACTTCTAATCTGTGTTCCCCAGGATGCAGGGCGGTAGTCGCCTTTGAGCGCCTTTTTCTCGTTTTTGGCACGCTCTTTCTCCATTATCCAGAGTTTGGCTCTAAGGAGTCCAAGAGCATTTTTTCTGTTTTGTTCCTGAAATCTTTCCGACTGTGCCGTAACGACAATGCCTGATGGTATATGGGTCAAGCGGACTGCAGTTGCAACTTTATTTACATTTTGCCCTCCGTGGCCACCTGAATGGATAAACTGCCATTCCAAATCATCATCCTTGATTTCTATTTCCGGCAAATCCACGCCCTCAAGCTCCGGAAGAACTTCCACAAGCGCAAACGAAGTTTGTCTAAGCTTATCTGCATTAAATGGTGACTGGCGGACAAGGCGGTGGGTTCCTGCCTCATTTTTAAGGTATCCATAGGCATACTGGCCGGAAACACTAAATGTAATACTCTTGATACCCGCTTCTTCCCCAGCGGTTGAATCTAAAACCGCGAATTTCCAGTCCCTGCGTTCACAATATCTTGAGTACATGCGGTAAAGCATGCTCACCCAATCCATGGCTTCCGTCCCGCCTTGCCCGGCATGAATGGAAACCAGGGCATTCTTGGCGTCATATTTTCCAGATAAAAAGGATAAAAGTTCAAATTTTTTGAGAGCTTTCTCGGTTTTTGCAATTTCTCGGTCTAAGCCTTCGGCCTCATTTGGATCGTCCGAGAGAACTTTCAAGAGTTCAATATTTTCTCCAAGGTCTTTGACCTCAGCAATTTCTTTTTTAAGGTCGGAGAGCTCCTGCATGACCTTTTTGGCTTCCTGTGGATCGCTCCAAAGGTCTGCTTTCCCCGATTCAAACTCCAAAACTTCAATTTTTTTGTGTTTTTTAGGCAGGTTAATCGCAGTAATTATATTTTCAAGGCTCGCAGAAAGCGCCTTAATTTTGTCTTTTGTTTCGTACATACCTGAAGTATATCAAACTACGGGGTGCAAATGAGGCCTTTTAGCTTCCCCACGTCTGCAGGGTTAAGGCTTTGAAGCACGCTCACTGCCTGGTCAAAAGTGGAATTCCCCCGCGCCTGCGACTCCGGAATGGGGTCGGTAATTCCCAACACCTGAATCAACTTCGACCTTCCGGCATCAAGTGCCACACTTATTGGTTTTGGGGCATTTTTCCATCCCAAAACGCCGGTAACCACCGTTTTTCCCCCAATCAATAGAAACCCCTCCAAAAAAAGCGCAAGGAGAAATCCAAAGAAAATTCCAAAAAGTCCACCCTTAAATGACCAGTTAACATAATGCCTTCTGACTTGGGCAAGAGTTAAAATTAATAGAAAAAGTAAAACCACCACCTCAATTGCTGTTGCCGTAGAGCTGGTCAAAGAGGGATATGAGAAACTAATTTTGTCAAAAAAAGAAAAAAGTTTTTCCACTTCAAACAAATTGTACCATTTTTAGTTGCCTGTCGGAGTTGGGGTAGGAGTTGGCGTTGCTGATGCTTTTGGAGATGCAGATGGAAGCGCTGTCGCACCTTTTTTAAGACCTGTAATTACAACTACATCAGATGTACCAGATGTTGATGTTGTTACGTCAACAGTTGTATATAATTCTTTTAATTTTTTGGTCAACTCATCAACAACATCCTGGGAAAGAGTTTTTGCAAATGTTACTTTTGTCGCGGTTGCGCCGGTTGCAGTTGCGTTCGCGGTTTTAACATCGGTGTAGCCCAAAGTTTTTAGTTGATTTTGCAAATATGCTGCGTCCCCGGTAATTCCGGTTCCATTTTGAACTTCAATGGAAACTCCTGTTCTTACAATCACCTTTGGTGTTGAAATTGGTGTTGAAGATGGAGTTGGAGTAGCGGCTGTATCCTCTGTTGTCCCTTCGATTGGAGTCAAATCGCCGTTTGCAATTTCTTTATTTCCGGCTGATTTAAAAATAACAAATCCCAACACTGCAACCAAAATCAAAATTCCAATAATTATAAATGTTTTTCCTCCGCCGGATTTCTTTTGTGCGCCAACACTTGGGAATGAAACCCCAGCGCTTGAAGATTCAACCTCTTGAGAGGGAACATTTGATGAAACTGGATTTTGATTATCGTCGTTCATTTTTTAGTACTACTATACAAGTGCGCCAGTATAAACTTATATATCGCATTATGTCAAGGCCCTGTGAGATAGCATTACATCTCACGGGCCGCAGACCCCGTCAGAATTTGGCATGAGGCGTATATGAATAATATTGGAAAGCCGAATGCGAAATTCCTAGCGGGGTCAACCCCTGATCTTCTCCATCAAAATTGAGTAAAAACGAAGATTGTGAATTGATGAAAGTCTCATTGCGGTTGTGTCTCCAATTTTGAAAAGATGGGCCAAATAACCTTTTGAATAATTTTTACAGAGTAAACAATCACAAGTCGTGCTTATTTTTGAACTATCTGCCAAATTTGCTCCCTTTTTGGCATCAAAATAATGATAAAAAGAGGACTTTGATAAGTCTATGTTTTTTATTGAAGTAGCATTGTAAACATAAAGTCGTCCGTGCCGTGCATCACGGGTGGGCAATACACAATCAAATATTGTGTATCCCAACTCCACACATCTAACAATGTCTTCCGGTTTGCCAACCCCCAGCCCATAAAGGAGGTACTCCTCTGGAGTATTTTTTGCAATTATCTCGGCAGTGTCGAACTTTAATTTTCCGTTTTCAATTGCCCAGCCTCCCCAACCCAAACCGTCAAAACTAATTTTGACAAGTTCTTTTGTGCACAGCGCCCGCAGGTCCATAAAATCACCACCCTGAACAACTCCCAAAAGATATGGACGGTTGCTTTTTGTTAATCTTCTCTTTTTGCAAATCTTTTCAAACTCAATTTTTGACCTTCTTGCCCAATCAAGAGTTCGCTCAACTGATTCGAGGGCCTCGTCACGCCCTACTTTGGGATCAGTAAAGTCATCAAGAACAACCACCATATCAACGTTCAGTGACATCTGAAGTTGAATCGAGACTTCCGGTGTAAACACCACTTTTTTGTTTCTCGCGGGGTGCATTACCACTCCTTCATCCGTAATTTTACCTTCTATAACCGCCTTTTTGACAATAGACATTATCTGGAAACCTCCCGAATCAGATATAACAGCCCCTTTAAAATTCATAAACTCGCGGATTCCTCCAAACTTTTTTAATATTTCTTTGTTGAGACCTTGCCACAGATGAAACGTGTTAACTAAAATTCCGGGAGTTTTTGACCCTTCAATATCGATTGAATCCAGAGTTTTGAGAACCGCGCGCGTAGCATCAGGGAAAAATACAGGAAGAGGAACTTTCCCAAACTTAGATTTAAAATATCGAGCCTGCATACGCGATGATTATAAACTTAATTAGCTTCCCTGGGAATACCACTAAGAGATATTTCCAAACAGGGATTTTTGAGGCTCCCGCAACCATTCCGGCCAAATCAAATGCAGGATTTGGAATTGCTGCCAGGAAAAATATTGTCCAAAGGCCGTACTTTTCCATCCATTTTTGGATTTTAACTATTTTTTCGTCAGTTTTAACAAATTCACTTCCTCCAACTCCGGCATAGTACCCAGTTAACTCTCCAATCGTTGCCCCAAGAGCTGCAACAATACCAACAATAAACGGATTAAATACAGCTCCCCCAACAAGTGCCGTTAAAAAAGCGGGAACTGGAAGAATAACGGTTGCATTTCCAAGAAGGCTTAAGAAGAAAATGCCAACATATCCAAAATTTTGAAGATATGTGAGTTTGTCCCTGAATATAAAAATCAAAACACTAAAAAGAACTGCTCCACCAACCAATAAATATTTTTTTAGTTCTTTCACTCTACTTTAAGAAGTTCAACTTCGAATATTAAAGCGGAATTCCCGGGTATTGATTGATAATCATTAGGACCATAACCAAGAGAAGACGGAATTGTTAATTTTCTTTTGCCCCCAACCTTCATACCGGCAAATCCCTGATCCCAGCCTTTGATAACTTCGCCAATTCCCAATGTAAATGTAAATGGAGTTCCACGGTCATAGGAGCTGTCAAATTTTGTTCCATCGGTGAAAGTTCCTGAATAGTGTACAGTTATTTTGCGGCCTGCGACAGCTTCTGCGCCGGTTCCAACTTTTTCATCAACTGTTATTAATTTGTCTTCCATTTTTGTTTTTGCTGAATCGGTTGATGTCCCTTCAATAGCTCCCTCAATTGTACTTGTTGGAGAACTTGTTGGAAAGGCTTGATTTGATCCCGTTTTTGCAATATAAATTCCTCCCCCTATTCCAAGAAGAATTAAAAATCCTATTACAAAAATTGTTTTTTTGTTCATGAGAAAGATTCTACAATTAATTTGGAAGTTTTGGATAGTGGCATTTTTACCTCTTATTTCTTTGGAGAAATATCTCACTTATCAAAACCCCAATTAAACCACCCAATACGGTGCTCATTATTGCGGGTATTCCTGGTCCAAATGGGATTCCCCCACTTGGCCTGGTAGGCACATTTACAATACCG
>JBBTZE010000012.1:0-7753 GCA_038061545.1 Patescibacteria group bacterium
CTCCACGGCTTCCGCCTCTATCTCCGCCTCCTCTATCACTAAACTTTGCTTGTCTTTCTGCTTTTATTTCTGCATCTTTGGCCGGATCCATGTTCATAGAAAGATTGATTCTTCCCATTTCGTCAACTTCTTTGACCCTTACTTGAATCTTGTCACCAACACTAACTACGTCTTCCGCACTTTGGACAAATCCTTCCTTGCCCATATCGGAAACGTGCACCATTCCGTCTTTACCGGGCAAGATGTTTACAAATGCCCCAAAGTTCATGATTCTGACAACTTCGCCGTCATAAACGTCCCCCGCTTTGACTTCTTTTGCAAATCCTTCAACATATTTTACAGCCTCTTTCATTGATGCCTCATCAACTCCGGAAATACTTACTCCACCTTCGTCATTTACATCAACCTGTACCCCTGTATCGGCCATAAGCTTTTTAATATTTTTGCCGGATGGTCCAATAAATTCTCCGATTTTTTCGACCGGAATTTTAACAACCATAATTTTTGGCGCAAACTCAGAAACTTCCTTTCTTGGTTCAGAAATAGCGGAGGTAACAACTTTCATAATTTCGGCTCTTGTTGCCTTACCTTGCTCAAGTGCTTTTTCCAAAATCTCTGAAGTCAAATTTAGAGTTTTTACATCAAGCTGAAGTGCAGTGATTCCCTTAGCAGTCCCGGCAACCTTAAAGTCCATATCTCCGTTAAAGTCCTCAATTCCCATAATGTCGGAAAGAACCGCGTATTCTTTATCGGACTCAATAATAAGCCCCATCGCAATCCCGACAACTGGAGATTTGATTGGGACACCTGCATCCATCAAAGACAGGGTGGATCCACAAACAGATGCCATTGATGTACTGCCATTGGAGCTCATTACCTCAGATACAACTCTTATTGCATATGGAAATTCATCTTGTGATGGAATAACAGGGAGAAGCGCGCGTTCGGCAAGTGCACCGTGTCCAATTTCCCGTCTTCCGGGGTTTCCCACACGCCCAGTTTCTCCCATTGAGTAAGGAGGCATGTTGTAGTGGTGAATGTAGTGTTTTTCCATCTCACCCTCGGCCGACTCCAAAAGCTGTCCCATATTCCCAGGTCCCAATGTAACAATAGACATTACTTGAGTTTGACCGCGGCTAAAAAGTCCGGATCCGTGAACGCGGGGTAAAACACCAACCATGGCTGAAAGGGGTCTTACTTCTGTTAGTTTTCTGCCATCAGGTCTAATTCCCTTTTTAAGAATTTGCTCACGAATGTAATCTTTTTTAATATGATCAATTATTTCAGGAACCCATTTGGCTTCCGTATCTGCGACTTTTGCTATGACTGCGTCAATTAATTCCTGAAGCTCGGTGGATCTTCCGCCTTCTTGAGCAACCATGCTTTTGATTACTCTCTCAATTTGGTTTCCAACTAACTTTTTGACAGCGCTTTCAAGTTCAGCCGATGGCGTTTCTTCCTTATAAACTTCTCTCTCTTTACCCACTTCTTTATTCAGATCTTCGATAAGCTTAAGAACCGCCTTTGATTCTTTTAGCGCAAAAACTACCCCATCAATAATTTGCTTTTCTGTAACTTCCCTCGCTCCCGCCTCAATCATAAGAACTGCTTCTTTTGTTGAGGAAACAACTAGGTCAAGGTCAGAGGCTCCCATATCTGTATGAATTGGGTTAACCAAATATTTGCCGCCTTTAATTCCAACATTAAGAACCGAGACGGGTCCTTTCCATGGAAGGCCCGAAATGTGAACCGCGGCGCTGGCTGCAATTGCACCCAATGTTGACGGATCATTTTCCAAATCAACCGCCATTGCCATAACAACTACCTGAACTTCTCTTTTATAAGTTTTTGGGAAAAGGGGGCGAATTGAACGATCACTGAGGCTGGCTGTTAGAATTTCTTCATCGGTTGGCCTTCCTTCGCGCTTTACCCAACGGGATCCTTTAATTCTTCCTCCTGCATAAAGCTTTTCCTGATATTCAACAGAAAGCGGAAAATAATCCATTTCCATCTTTAATGGGGCGGAGGTAACAGTTGCCAATACAACAGTGTCACCCATTCTGGCCACAACGGCACCTGAAGCTTGTTCAGCAAGTTCTCCTGTAGTTAGTGTGAGGGTTCTTCCTCCCAGTTCTATTGATTTCTCGATTTTCTTCATTATGAAGCTTTATTTGTCTAATTTAAGCTCAACTAAAAGCTTTTTGTATCTATCTTCGTCTCTTGTTCTTAAGTATGACAGAAGCCTTCTTCTCTTGGCAACCATTGACAAAAGTCCGCGCCTTGAGTGAACGTCTTTCTTGTGTTCCTTCAAATGGGCCACAAGTTTCTCTATTTTAACAGAAAGGAGCGCAACTTGCACCTCTGGGGAGCCTGTGTCGCCTTTTTCTCTGGCAAATTTTTGGATTAATTCTTTTTTCTCGTCTACTTTTAGTGCCATATTGTCATGCTGTGGCCCGTTAGATGCGAATGCTATCTAACTGGGCTGGATCCGAGTAGGTTCTAATTGGACGAACCCAGATCTACATCTGGGTGTATTTTAGCACAGCCTGTGGATAAATCAAAGAGGGTAATTTTCCTCTAGTCCAAGAAGTCTTGCTATCTCCCTTTTGTAATATTCAATAATTCCTTCCCCCATCACATTCCTTAAAACAACTCTCCTTTTTTGCTGAATTACTTCTTTTGTTTTACCACCTTCCTCAACAACTATTTTTCTAAAATCACCCTCATTGTTTGAAGTTTTTGTCGATCTTTCAGATTTCATATTTGTATACTAACTGATCAAGGTCTTTTTGTAAATTTAACCTTTATTTTCGCTATAAGAATCGGGTTGGGTGGAAGTTGCGCCTTTGTATACCTTTGGCTGGAGCCAATCGTCCGGTGGATTAATATTTTGTTCAGCTTCCTGTGTTCCTTCCACATCAACCGCTTCCAGTTGTTCAACTGGAGCAGTTGGAACTTTTCCGGGAACTGCTCCTGGAGGGTAGTTTCCGGCCGAGATTTTCTTTGGAGGTCTAAGGCCGCCGCTTCTTAGGAGATATGCAAATGTTTCAAATGTTTCGGGAGTTACTTCTAATCCTTCGAAATGATTGGTTCCATCTTCCATTCCCATTACCAAATTGGTTGCAACATCCGGATCCATTGGAAGTCCCTCGTTTTTAATTACACCCGCAATAAGCTCTGATACACTTGATGCCGGCTTTGCAAAAGACATTATTGCACTTACCGCAGCTGTATTTAGGACTCGTGTTCCAAAATGGGCAATCTTTGCGCCCGTCAGTTTATCTCCTAAAAGAGCTGAAAAATGACTGTCATTGGCGCCCCCAATTAAAATTACTAAGTCAGCAGAGACTCCGGCATAGGTAGAATCGACTTGTTCTTTTGTTGGGGAAGAAAGACCCGCTTTAGGAACAATTGTCAGATTAAATTCGCCGTCAACTATGTCGTAGCTTACTTTTTCAATGTTGTTGGCATCATAGCCCTTGAGTTTTACGGTTAAATTCTTGCTTCCGAGTTCTGTGCTAATTTTATCAACACCAATAATTCTATTAAATCCAACCATCATGTCAGAGGCGCAAGAAATTGCCGTCTCTTTTTTGTCATGAAGGGAAAGATAAAGTGAAAGTCCAGCCGCAACCTGATCAAAATAGGGTTTATTTGGCAACAAGATTAAGATTGAAGTTGCTGAATCAACGAGTTGCGAAAAGCTATTTTCCATTGCCGACGGATGCTAACACATCACCCACGGCAAAATCAAGCTGAGGATCCATAATTACCCCAAACTCCTCGCCTTGAATAACCATTACTACTTCCGTTTTTTGTTTTTTAAGCGAAACTATCTTGGCAGTTCCAATTTCTTTTTCTCCTCGCATGAGCATTAATTTATTTATTTTTGCAATTTTACCGTCAGTAACTTTGCAACCCGCAACTTTTTTGTTGTTAAAAGGAAAACTGGCAATAACTACCGCATGGCCCAATATTTCTACTTTTCCACCTTTAAGAATGTCTTCAATTTCTTTTATCATCTCATAGATGACTTGGAATCTTTTTACCCTGACTCCTTCAGAGGCGGCAAGCTTAATAATACTTGCAGGAATTTTTGCCTCAAAGGCAAAGACATACGCATTTCCAACTTTGGCATTTAAAATGTCTGATTCATTTACATCCCCAACCCCGGAATCAACCACCACAGTTTTAGCGGGGAGTGAGGCAATAATTGCTTCCAAAGCACCCGCGCGTTCGGCTTTTAGTACTATTGGGAGTTCATCCTCGGAAAGTCTTCTATTTCCTCCCAATACTTTTCTGGTTCCAGCCAAGTCAGGAGAAAAAGCGTTGTTTTTTTCTTTTGTAACCGAGGCGCCTACCGGAGGAACTTCAGAAAATCCAATTACGCGTGCAGGTTCGCCAGGAAGAACTTCTTTTACAGACTTTCCTTTATCATCAAAAAGGGCCCTAACGCGGCCGCTGGCATTCTCTGAGAAAATTAAGTCTCCAACTTTGAGTTTTCCATTTCTAACTACACAGTTGGCAACAACTCCGCTTTTGTCCTTGAAGGACTCAATTACAACCGCCTCAAGCGGCGCATTTTCATCGGAAGTGAACTCTGAAACCTCTGAAACCAAAAGTATCATCTCGATTAGATCGTTTATTCCCGCTCCGGTTTTAGAAGAAACCGAGACAAATGGGACTTGACCGCCTCTGCCTTCAAAAAATATTTCTTCCTTCTCGAGCTGTCCCAATACTAGCTCTGCATTAACCCCGAGAACATCAGATTTTGTTCCAACAACAATAAATGGAACTTTTGAATCCTTGATTATTGTAATTGCTTCCTTTGTTTGTGGAGAAACTCCGTCATCTTGAGCGACAATAAGAAGAGCAATGTCAGCAACCTTGGCTCCTCTACTTCTCATTTTCCCAAATGCAGCGTGACCGGGAGTATCAATGAACGTGATTTTTTTGTTAGTCCCGTCGGAGGACGGGGTCTGCGTCTCAACAACCGAAGCGCCTATTGATTGCGTGATTCCACCAGCCTCCCCGGCTACAACATCGGATTTTCTTAAAGCATCAAGAAGAGTGGTCTTACCGTGATCTACGTGACCCAAAACTACTACTATTGGTGATCTTGTGTTCGTCATGATTATTTGTAAAAGTATGAAAATTGAACAATTTGTTACTTATTAACATATCATTCAGACTTTTCTTCAACAACTTCCGGGATTTGTACTTCAGGTACTTCTGATATAGTATTTTCAGCTTCAACACTTTCTTCAGAGGACTTTGCTTTTTCTTTTTTAGCAAGTTTTTTGGCTTTAGTCTTTGTAATCTTTTTAACTGCCGGAACGGGCGCCACTTCCTCCACTTTCTCGATAACTGGAGTTACGGTTCCATTTCCTTCAACTTCGATTCTGTATCCTGTTAACTTTGATGTAAGGCGTACGTTTTGGCCGTCTCTGCCTATTGCCATTGAAAGTTGATCCTCGGGGGCCGAAACTCTTGCAAGTTTATTTTTCTTGTCCAATTTAACGTCCAAATTTTCAGCAGGGGAAAGAGATGCCTTGATAAGTTCAGCTGGATCCTCGCTAAATGGAATTACGTCAACTCTCTCTCCACCAATTTCATTTGTAACTGCTTGAACTCTGACACCTTTTTGGCCAACACATGAGCCAACCGGATCAACTCCTGATTGAGATGAATAAACAGTAACTTTTGTGCGGACTCCTGGCTCTCTGGCAACGCTTTTAATTTCAACAGACTTGGAAGCGATCTCAGGAACTTCTCTGGCGAACAGCTTTTCAACAAAGACGGGATCTGCGCGGGAAAGAATAATATCGCGTCCACGAACTGTGTCTTCTATTTTCTTCAGAAGAAAAGTTAATCTTTGGTTAAGGTTTAGTCTTTCATTGGGGATTCTTTCTTCAACTGGCATCAAGGCCTCGGTTCTACCCAAGTCCACCCTAACATTGGGTCCGTCAAAACGAAGAATTAATCCGGATACCAGTGCTCCAACTTTTTCTTCAAATTCTTCCATAATTGCGCCTTTTTCTGCTTCTCTTATTTTTTGGTGGATAACTTGTTTTGCGGTTTGAGCGGCAATTCTCCCAAATCCCGGGGGAGTTACATCTTTTTTGCTTTTACTTGCCTTTTTCTTTTCTTCTTCAGTTGCTTCCTCACCGGCAGATACCCAAGAGAATACTTTGGTTTCACCGGAAACAGGATCAATCGCAGCTTCATATTCAAATCCTTCAGTTTCCTCACCACGCTCTTTGGCATCACGCTTAAAGGCCGCAATAATTGCCTGATTGATAGTATCGATAATCACGTTAGGATCAAGCCCTCGCTCTGCAGCGATTGCTTTTAGGGCCTGTGCGAATTCTGTTCTTGCTGTTTGTTGCATTGTGTTAGTTTAAAAGAGTAAAAGAGTGTAAGAGTTTAAGTCTGGCTCATGCTCTCATGCTCTATTCTCTCTGGCTCTACTTTTAACAAAAAAGGCGGGCCAATATCCCACCTAGTTCTCTAGTTCATTGTCATTTTACTCTATGAAGCCAAATGAAGTCAATCTAAAGTCCTTCTTCCTTCATTTCCTCTAACAAAGTTTCTGTTTAGTTCTGCGTGTTAGCTTTGTGAATGGCTTTTTCCAATTCTTCTTGCGAAAGCTCTCCTCCTTCCTCCTCCGCTTTCTTCATCGCTCTGCAAACTGGACAATCGTCAAAATATTCATCGCTATTTGAAATCAATTTCATTTTTGGAGTAGCTACTTTTTTAGTTTTTATCATCCCTTTCTTAACTTTACATCCACAAAGGGATTGTATTCAATATCGCAACCCATCACTACATTACTATATAGTAATGTAGTGAGATGACAAAAGTTTCAAGACTGCCTCTAAGACAGGATGTTTGGGATAGAATTTTTAGTTTATTCGTTGGTACTCTCGCAGACCAGAGAGATAAAAAGAAACTTTCCAAATTTATTGACGATTTCTTTTCTCCAACTGAAAAAATAATGTTCTCAAAACGATTGGCGGCGGCAGTCTTGGTGGCCAAAGGACATGATTATGTAAGTATAAGACAAATTTTGAGGGTTAGTCCACCTACAATTGCCAAACTAAGCTTAAAGATAAAATATGGGGGAGAGGGATTAAATCCGGTAATTGAAAGTATTTTTAAGAAACAAGCAAGTCAAATAATTTGGGAGGAAATTGAATCTTTATTCGATGTCCCAACCAAAGGCAATTTAAAATCACCAGCCAGGTTTGTAAGAAATATCAAAAGAAAACAAAAAATCAGAGAGTTAAAGTCAGAGTTCTAATTACTTCAATACTATATAGTAATGTAGTATTTGAGATCGAAACCTCAAATAAAGACAGGTGCACAATAAATCGTAGTTGTTTAAAAATAGAAAGCCAGACGAAGTCAAACAAATCTCATTTTCAAACTAATCAGTGTTTATTGAATCAAGATAGCCACCTCTAAGTTCCAACAGGTGTTCTCTCGCTTTATCGCGCTCTTGTTCAGTTAATCCTTCATCCATCTCAATTACAATTCCAACTATCAAAAACCCGTAATCCCGTGCTATACATTTTGCAAACGTTGATGTCCCTATTGCATCTACTTCATTAACAGCTTCAATTGCCCCTTTAAGTTTCTCTGGCGTCATGGCCGTAGCATATATCCGAACGAAATTGTTGTCAAAGGCCTTCTTCCTTCATCTCTTCAACTATACTTTTTTGATTCTTGCTTAGTTTTTCGGGAATCATGA
>JBBTZE010000013.1:0-4529 GCA_038061545.1 Patescibacteria group bacterium
CGGCGCACCGATTTCTTTTTCTATGACATCAAGAATTTCAAGTCGCGCTTTTTTTGCCGCCGCGAACGCTTCCATGAGAATTTTTGTCGGGATGCCGCCCACCTTCACATCCATCTGAACCGCGGTGATGCCGTCTTTTGTTCCCGCTACTTTAAAATCCATATCCCCGTGCTCATCCTCCGGCCCCTGAATGTCCGTTAGTATTTTGTACTTTAATTCCTGATTCTTGATTCCTGATTCTTGATTCCTGTTGTTACCACAGTACTTAACTACAGCGATTTCAAGTGGCAGGACTTCAATTGGAGAGTCGGAAATATTCCTTTCTGCATCCATAAAAAGCTCAATCAAAACTATCAAATCATTTTCTGATAACTTGGGAAAACTTTCTTCCCCGATAGCCGACTTGGCCAAAAGTTCTAAATGAAGTTTGGAAAGGAGCGCCGTCAAAAAGTTTTCAGCGGAAACCCCACTCACAACAAATTCCTCAACTTTTTTAAGAAGTTTTTCTCTTTGCTTTTGTTGCAAGAGCACAAAAAATTCGTCTAGGTCAAAAAGTTTTTTACTAAGCAAAACTTCTTCCAAAGACTCTTTTGTAAGTTTAATTCCTTCTCCAATTGATTGTTCCAAGACTTTAATAGCATCCCTGAACGCCCCGTTTGCAAAATCTGCAATAACGGAAAGCGCATCTTCAGCAATTTTAATTTTCTCCCCCTCAACAACTCTTTTTAGGGATCTCACGATCTCTGTACTTGTTGCTTTTTTGAAGGCAATATTAGTTGTTCTGGAACGGATTGTGTCAATTAATTTTTCCGGATTTGTTGTTGCCAGAATAAAAATAACGTGAGCCGGAGGTTCTTCCAAGAGTTTGAGGATGGCATTTGAAGCCTCAGTTGTTAACATGTGTGCTTCGTCAATTATGTAAATTTTCTTTTTTCCTGAAGCGGGTGCAAGCTTCACCGCATCCCTTAAAGATCTTACGTCGTCAATTCCACGATGGCTTGCAGCATCAAGTTCTGTAACATCAATATTTGAACCATTTGTAATGGATTTGCATTGCTGGCACTCTTCGCATGGTTTAACGAGTCCTGGCCCGCGAAGCTTTTGCGAAGTGGACTCACAATTTATTATCTTGGCCAAAATTCTTGCAGCAGAGGTTTTTCCGGTTCCTTTTGGCCCAGCAAAAAGAAATGCATGCGGGATTTTGCCCGACTTTACGATACTTTTTAGAGACTTGCTGACACTCGTTAAATCAAGTTCATCTAAATTCTTTGGACGGTACTTTAAATAAAAAGTCATTCTGCGTGGTGTATTCCCATCAAATGTTCTGCTCCATGTTCAATAAGCTCATAAACTTTATCCACAACTAAAACATTATCGATCACCGCTTCTTTTACTGCAACAGGGTAACAAACAATTATCTCTCCCAAATAAATTACACCGTCAGGAGGGTAGACAAAATCCCCTTTTGCCTCATTTGGAGTGAAAGATAAAACATTATGGAGTTTTTTATCTTTTAAATATTTATTGCCAACCTCCATCATCTTCTTTTCACCTGTAATTGCAACCGAAACGCTGGCATCCGAAACAATTCCGCTCTTAATAAAAAAATCCGCCAGTTTTTTTTTGATTGCTGACGAATTAACCGGATAACTTCCCTGTTTTGTAATGTTTACTTTAATCATGATGAGGCCCACTACCCACTACTTAATCTATTTTTCACTAGTTCTGCAATTTTCCCGCCATCCGCACTGGGCGCTTTTCCTTTAACCACACCTATTACTTTCCCCAGGTCTGCCATTGTTTTTGCCCCAGTTGAGCTGATTGCCTCATCTACCAATTTTTCAATTTCCTCATCACCCATTTCCGGAGGTAAAAATTCTTGAAGGATGACTAGTTCCGCCTGCTCACTTGCTGCACGGTCTTCGGACCCTGCTTTTTTATATGATTCGATTGAATCACGTCTTTGTTTTGCCTGTTTTCTAATTACGTTAAGCTCTTCTTCTTCTGTGAGGTCATGCTGTTTCTCTATTTTTTCATAATTAAATGCGGACGAAAGCATGCGCAGTGTCGACAAACGCACTGAATCGTGCGCTTTCATCGCCTCACCAATCATTTTCTGTATATTTTGTGAAATCATATTTCTCGCTCTACCTCAACTCCTCCCAGAAAATGAACGTGCATGTGTTTGACCTCAGCCGCATCCCCTGCATTGTGAACCAACCTAAATCCGCTCAAACTATGGCTTATTGCAAGATTTTTTGCAACTTCTCCAATCTCTGCCCAAATTCCTTCGGAATCATCAGTTATATCGGTAATGTGTTTTTTGGGAACAATCAAAAGATGAAGCCTGGTTTTTGGATTCGCATCGGCAAACACAACAATTCTCTCCATATCAACCTCCTTATCGGTTTGGATTTCCCCTTTTACAATTTTACAAAATACACAATCATTCATATTAAATATTAATTTTTTTGATTACCTCATCAAATCCCAAAAGTTCCGGCTTGTCTGTATTTCTCGTTTTGTACTCAATTTTGTCGCCTGTTTTTTTGGAAACTACAAGTCTTACAGGAATCCCGATTAAATCCGCGTCTGCAAATTTTTGACCGGCAGGAACATCGCGGTCATCCCATAAAACATCAATTCCGGCATTTTTTAAATCGTTGTATATTTTTTCTCCATCCCCACCTGGAAGTTCAACAAGGTGAACGTCAAATGGGGCAACTGATTTTGGCCAAATGATTCCCTTATCGTCATGGAACTTTTCAACAATAACACCCATTGTTCTTGTTATTCCAATTCCATAGCACCCCATGATTGGATAGACCTTTTCACCTTTTTCATTATCGATGATAAGTCCAAACGCCCTTGTATATTTTTGTCCCAAATCAAATACGTTTCCAACTTCAGATGCTTTTGCAACTTTTAGATTTCCCTTTTTACATGCCGGACACTCTCCCCCATTTTTATATTTATCAATATCGTCAGTGTTAACACAAAAATCACATTTATCGCAATAAAGAATATTTGCTTCCCCCGCGTCACTTAAAACTTCAAATTCATAAGATATTTTCTCAGAAAAACCGCCACCCGAGGCCTCAGTAACTTTTGCGGTTAATCCCATTCTATCAAAAGCTTTTAAATATGCTTCCTTTGCAATTTTGTAATACTTTTCGAAGTTCGCTTGGTCAATATGAAATGAATATAAATCTTTCATCAAAAATTCTCTTCCCCTTAAAATGCCCGACTTACTTCTAAGCTCGTCTCTAAATTTCCAGTTGATATGATAGATGGATATTGGCAAATCGCGGTATGAATGTATAAACTCTTTTGCAAGTGGAGTTACTGTTTCTTCGTTGCTTTGAGCAAGCGCATAGTCTTTTTTTGTTCTACTCTTAATCTTAAATAAAACATCAATGTTATCCCAACCGCCGGTTTGTTTCCAAAGTAAAGCAGGGTGCATTATGGGCATTAGAACTTCGTGAGCGCCAGTTGCATCCATTTCTTCTCTTACAATTTGGGAAATTTTATTTAAAACTTTTAGCCCTAGTGGAAGATATGTGTAAACTCCCGCCATCAGTTGACGGACAAAACCACCGCGAACTAGAAGTTGATGGTTAATTGTTTCCGCATCTTTTGGGGCATCCTTAAGTGTTTTTGTAAAAAACTGGGATTGGCGCATGCCCCATTGTATCATTTAGTCAGGGTTTGAAGAAATCCCGAAATAGAGCCTGCTGAAATTAATTTTCTGACATCAGAAAAAGTTATTAAAAAAATTAAAATCAAAAGAAAAATCATCCCGGCAGAATGAACCATCGACTCTATTTTTGGCAAAACTTTTCTGCCGATTACTCCTTCAATTGCAATAAAAAGAAGTCTTCCTCCGTCAAGCGCCGGAAATGGCAGAATATTAAGAATTGCCAAGTTGACCGACAAAATTCCTATAAAATTAATGAGGGAAAGCGTTCCAAACTTAGCGGCCTGTGTGCTCACCGCGAAAATTCCAACGGGCCCCGCAACATCTTTAGGTGTTTGACCATGAAAGAGCCCGCCAATCATTCCGGAAAATCCGGAAATAACGGTTTGCCCCCAAAACACGGCCTCTTTAAATCCATAATAAATTCCATAAAAAGGGCGCTGCCAAATTGGAGCAAAGTAGATTTCAGTTGTTGTGATGGTTACCCCCAGTGGTCCTTCCCCGGCAGGAGGGTTTTCTCTTGGGGTAATTGTAAGTTTTATTTCGTTTGTTTCCCTTTCAACTACAAGTGCAACTTTTTGGCCTCTTTTGGTGTCCACATAGCTAATAAACTCTTCTACTTTAATAAATTCTTTTTTGTCAGCGCTTTTTATAAAGTCACCAACAATGAGGCCTGCGGCTTGCGCAGGAGTCCCCGCGGTAACATCCACAACTTTTACTTTTCCCAACTCCCTTGGAATTCCTTGAAAAGAATATACAATCGCAAAAGAAACCACTGCCAAAATAAAATTCATAATAACACCGGCAACAATTACAGCTATCCTTACCCTTT
>JBBTZE010000014.1:0-4897 GCA_038061545.1 Patescibacteria group bacterium
AAGTGCTGTTCTTTATTTGCCAAAGAATTATACCCTCGAGCAAGCAGCCAACGAGTATCCCAGACTTTTGCCAGAAATCCTAAGACACACCAGCGATTCAAGTAGTTTAGATACCGGAAAAATTAACGAAATTGAAGAAAAAATTAGACTCGAAACTCAACTTCAATCTTAAATTTATAGGTGTTTTTTGAATGCGCCCCGGACCAAATCCTCCTTTTTCCCAAAAAGCTCAGTACCAGAAAGATTAACTGGAAGGAAGTGGCTCCTTAGACCAGAAAGAAAAATAAAGAATTATTTTTCAAAATATTTGACGTTTCTGATATAGTACAGCTTGCACCTTTATATTTGGGTGTGATGCACAACATCACGAGGAAGATCCTTGAGTTTAGGTTTCTAAGCCTTGAATAGATCCTAATTCCATTTTCGATAACTGGATACCACATTTTGCGTGGTTTTAAAATCCAAAACAACATATCAAATTGGAACTGATCAAAAATTGGTAAAGTTGCCAAAAACCTGAGTCATCATAGACCGCATGTAAGCGGAAACTCTTTAATTAAAAGGAGAGCAATGAACAATCCCTTTAACAATGGATTGAAACCAACTGGAATTAATTTGCCAATTCCACAAGGTGGAATCCAAGTCGGGAACCAAATTATGTATCCCGACACGCAGGGAAATTTGCATCCAACCCCAGGACAAGCAATCAACTCCAACATGAATGTTGAGAGAGATTTCAGTCGCGGAGCAAGTGGTGGATGCAGTCAGGATCCTGCCAAGGTATCAAATCAGGGTAGCGGAAGCTAGTCTGAACAATTAAATACTCTGGATAGAGAATGAGTGGGACCCAGCCCAATAAAAGCCAAAAGCTTTACTCATTCTCTGCAAGTCTTAATTGAAATAGTATAATCAATTATGGCGGACAAAAATTCACTTCAGAATAAATTTAGGGATTCTATTAACTTTTACGAATCGTTTTCTGACATACAATTGAAAGATATCCGGAAAAATGTATATGACGCTCCATTGGAACAAAGAGAAAGTATCTGGAAATCTTTATTCTCCCCCCACACAAATTTACAAAAGGACAAGATTGAAAAGCTTTTTATAAAAATGTCGATAGAGAGGGAAAGATTTGCAATCGATAAAGGATATAAAAGTGCAATTGATATGTTTTTGGACAGATACAAAATTCCAAATAATGAATATCTAAAATTCCTCAAAAATGTAGATAAAGTAATAGAAATTTGCAACAAAAACTTGCCTCCCAAAAAAGATCTGTCAACATTGTTTTATTCTGAATTTAGCGGAACATGTTTTATCTGCAATCAAAAGGACTTTCCATTCAAAGATATCAAATCGGTACAAAAGTATTTTGAAGATAATTATAAAAATGTTAAAAAATACAAAAATAAAATAGTAATTAAATCTGGAGAGAAATCAGAGATGATCTACAAAAAGGAAAGTGACACTTTTGAAATATACCTCGGTACAAGTTTAAATAGTAGGCACAAAATTGCGGATTTACTTCACGAACTCTGTCATGTAGAAACTCACCTGAAGTATTTAAGTAATGGGGTAAATCCTCAAGAAGTAGGAATGTATGAAAGAGAAAAAAGTTCTACAAAATTAGAGTTTGAAATTTTAAGTCGCGACTTTCCAGAGCTTTACAATTCAACCCTAGGGGACGTTCTGCGGATTTTCAAAATGACTCTTTTTGAAATTGAGCTTTATAAAAACCAAGACAGAGATTTGAGCAAACTTTATGCGGAGTGTTTTAACCGTTGCTACAGAGATGGTAATCAGAAAACAAATCCAACATACCTCATTGAACCAGAAATTATCTTAACACATTTTACAAAAATGGCACATACAATTGCTTGCGCCAATCTATTGATTGGATAAAGTAAGGATGTCTCACTATGAAAAAGCATAAAATAACATTAGAGGTTGGGTATGATAAAAAACTTGAAAGTAAGATACTATTGCTGTTGTCTACCACAAAATATGATAATTTTACGCTTCTTAACATATCAAATTTCCTTGGAGAAAAGTACAAAATTGGGTCAAAAGGTTGGGAAAAACTCCGTTTACACCTTTTAGACATGGAAAAAAGAGCATTAATTGAAGAAAGACATTTTGGCGAAGATGCCGGAGACTGGAATGGTATAGTTGATTATACGATTGAAAATAAAGGAATTGAGCAAATTAAAAAAATTAATCCTTGACATTCAGCACATTTTGGCCTGCTATTTGGTGAACTTGAAGCTGGCAACCACCTGTATCCCGTCAACACCGGGTGTTGGTAGTTCACCGGGTGTTGGTAGTTCAATCCACCAAGTCCAAATTTACCAATCCCTCTTAACCAGATCCTTATGGTTTCTCTATTTACCCCAAGTTTATCTGCAATATGACTCTTTGGGAGTCCTGCCTCAAATAATTCCTGACAGACTGTAAATTTTGTTATATGATTCACTTCCATATTTTATCCTTTTTATTTGGAAGTGGCGGATATTAAAGGTAAATACAACGAATGTATTTTTATACCTAAAAATGATACAATAAAAAACTATAATGAGTGAGATTGAAGCGAAACTAGCTAAAAACCCATTAATATACAAGTTATTGTCATTACACCTTTTACCAGAAGATTACGCAGTTTTTGGAAGCGGACCAATGTTTGCCCATGGAATAAAAGAATCTGTCCGTGATTTAGATGTAATAGCTAGAGGGAAAGCTTGGGAAAAAGCCAGACAGTTAGGAAAAACCGAAGAAACAAAACTAAAATTTGGAAGCGTGATAACTTTATTCGGCGGAGAAATCGAAATTTACGATAGTTGGGTACCTGCTGGAAAATGGGATATAGATAGACTTATAGGCACATCTGACGTTATGGGAGGTATTCGATTTGTGAAACTTGAAGACGTTTTAAGATGGAAAAGAATGAGGAATTCCCTTAAAGATATCGAGCACATAAAACTTATAGAAAACTATTTTGCAAATAATTTATAGACTATGGATTTAATCCTTCTCGCAGGAAATAGCATCGATAATAAGGAGTGGATAGAAGAAGTTAAATCAGTGTTCATACCATTTTTTAGTTTAACTCAAATTCAATATTATGATCATTGGCAGTCAGGCAAGGAGTTAATTGACCTGAATAAAGAGATAAAGAAACTAACCGAAACAACAAAATCGAAAAAACAATATGTTATCTTTGCTAAATCCGCAGGTATCTTAGTCACCTTGAAAGCAATATTTGAGAAAAAAATATCCCCCTGCAAATGTATTTTTATAGGTATCCCTTTAAACTGGGCTAATAAATACGGTTTTGATATTAATACATGGTTTAAAAATTTCGATCTTCCCTCGTTGATAATTCAGCATACTAATGATCCGATTGCCTCGATTCGGGAATTATCAAAGTTTCTTAAGAAAGAAAATGTGGCTAATTATAATCTTGTTGAGTTATCTGGTAACGACCATTATTATTCAGAAATAGATAAAATAAAGGATTTAACCACAAATTTCATCTAAGGCAAGTTCGGAAATACTTCTATTTTTCGACTCAAGCTTGCGTAGGGTGTTATAATCCTATAATTACGGATAAGGCTGTATATTCGGTATTAATATGGAAAGAATTACCAACACCCGGTGTTGACAGGATACTGAGTGTGAGGAAAATTAACTGGAAAGAAGTGGCACCATAGTTCCCCCCTTGCATAGGTTTGCATAGATTTGGTAGAATATGCATAGGTTTACCAATTAGCTATGCCAAATAAACTTATATCAATCGGGAAGGCTGCAAAATTACTTGGTGTTTCGATAGATACGCTCAGAAGATGGGATTTAGCGAGACGTTTACCTTCAATTCGGAGCGGTTTGTGTGGCCATTGGAAATAATTCATTTGACCACAATCTGGGAAACTGGCCTGATATAGGTGGTGTACTTTTTTCATATAATCTGCAAAACAAAAGCGTTGTCCTGGCGGACCGTGGTTTGGGAATTCTTGCTACCCTCAAGCGGGTGTTACCTGAACTAAATAGCGCAGATGAAGCTCTAAAAGTAGCTTTTACTAAAACTGTATCGGGAAGATTTCCGGAAACGCGAGGGAATGGGTTAAAGTTCGTAAGAACTATTATCATTGATAATCCATTTACGCTTTACTTTCAAACAGGCGATGCCTATTTGTATTTGAAACAAGACGAAAGCGACGTTATTATACAGCCTGCAAAAACGCCAATCAGAGGATGTTTTGCTATAATACGTTTATGATAATTAGATTAAAAAAATTCGGTAATACACTTGTCTCCCGGCCTTCTGGAAAAGAAGCATGGCTGGCATTCCAACCAACACTTAATGGAATTCCAGATAGTGAAGATGTTGTTGTTGATTTTTCTGATGTAGTGGTACTGACGCCTTCGTGGGCTGATGAATTTTTAACTCCACTTCAAGAACAATTCGGCGATAGGGCGAAACTACAAAATTCAGACAATCCCTCTGTTATAGCAACTCTCGATATTCTTACTAAAAACAAAGTAGTAGCTACCTGACCAAATCCTTCTTTTCCCCAAAAAGCTGGGAGTGAGGAAAATTAAGTATTAATCCTAATTCCAATTTTAGTTAACAAAAACCTTATAGAAATAAGTGGATAAAAGATAATAAATTTGGCAATATCCAATCTCGAAAGTTTTGGAGAAGATTTCTTAATGACCATACCACGGTTTTTGTCGAAATCATATAAATAGTTAGCAATAAATGGACTAATCGGATGGGGTAGATGTTTTGGATTAAAAAACAACACTTTGCTAGATTCCTTTGATATAGTTGCCTTGCCAGATACAGTTTTGCATAAATAAAAATGGCTAGTTCTACCACCACCTGAAGAATATTTTG
>JBBTZE010000014.1:4997-6113 GCA_038061545.1 Patescibacteria group bacterium
AATATTTTGACTGGGGGAAAATAGGGGATAGAATAATGGAAAGAGCGCTCAATCACTTATAAGATCCTTGTCGATGTTTGATTGTGTGAATAGTAATCTCATTTTTTCCGATTCTGTAAATTATTCTATAAGGCCAGGATCTTAGGGAAAAATAACCACTGTACTCTCCTTGTAGCGCCTTACCAATCAGAGGGTCAATCCCTAAATCAATTAGTTTTTTTGTTACTCGATCTCTAACTCCCTTTTCCAGTTTAAGAAGATCTTTTTCAGCTCTTTTTTTGAGTAGAACTTTTTTCATTTTTAACTACTATTTTCATTTTTTTAAGCACGTCCTCAAGTGATATTGTAGTTTTTTCATTTCTAGCTTCATCAAGTGCCTCAACCTCTTCAGGACTTGCCATAATATCCAAGGTTTCGAGCCAACCTTCCAGCTCTTCTTTACTGATTAATACCACAGGGGAAACCCCTCTTAATTTGATTTCAAAGGCACGCAAACCACGGCTAGCCTTCCTTATAATATTGTAAAGGTCATCTCTTGCTTCACTAGCTGTAATTGTAGAAGTATTGATCATGAACACATCGTACGACTAATCGTACGCTTTGTCAATAGCTCCGGAGGAGGATTTGTGTGGTGGAGGTGAAAGTTGAATTCTCAATTCCTACTGCACTTTTGTCGCCTGCACTTATATCAAGTGTGACTGTGGGGTTGGTGTTGACAGATGTGGCGCAGATAATTGAACAAGACTTAATTGTTATGTCGGTATTTGTTAAACGCGCGGAGCCTGAAGCAATATAAGAATCCGCCGTACCAAGTCCGATGCAGGAAAAAGTAGTTGCCTCACCTTTTTCGTCAGTATAATCAAGAACGGTTGGAACTGAATTTGGGCATGTAACCCCATCCGCATTTCTCAGGGCCCTTTCAACTACCGCCATTGCATAATTTATATTTTCCTTGGCTTTTAATGTCGACTCGCTTTTCCTGACACCCCGAAGGGTTAAAAGAATTGCCCTTGACATTACAACTCCCAAAATAGCAAAGATTGAAATTGCAACCAAAATTTCAATAAGACTCATACCTTTTCGCTGTTGACTGTTGTTCATCGTTGTCTCCAATCC
>JBBTZE010000015.1:0-1039 GCA_038061545.1 Patescibacteria group bacterium
TGCAACAGCCCTTCTTTCAACTTCGGTTACCCCTGAAGGAATTCCAATAATAACTCTTGGTCTTGGAATTTTTGGCATAACAGTCCCCCCTTCATGAACTTTTTTGATGTAATACTTAAGCATTGCAGCCGTTGCGTCAAAATCTGCAATAACCCCGTCTCTTAGGGGGTGAATTGCCTCAATGGAAGCGGGGGCGCGGCCAAACATTTTTTTGGCAGATGCACCAATTGCCAAAATTTCTTTTGATTTTTTATGCCTTGCAACCGCTGAAGGTTCACGAATCACAATTCCTTTTCCTCTAACATAAACCAATGTATTTGCGGTACCCAAATCAATTCCAACGTCATGTGAGAAAAGTCCCAAAAATGAGTTAATTGGATTTGGAATTTTAAATTTGATATGCATATTTGAACTTGCAACGCAGTATAACTTTTAGGCAAAAATATGCAAATATGCAAATTGTCCAAAAATGTTAAAATTACAAAATGAATAAATTGCAAAAAATAATTTTCTTCCTTTTTGGAATCCTTTTTTTCGCAACACCCCTAATTTTCTGGCCATTCACATCTGAAGTTTTTGAACTAAATAAAATTGTTTTTGTTTACGCTGTTGCAACTTTAATTGCCGCCGCATGGCTTGCAAGGACAGTCCTTGCGCGAAAGATTATTTTCCGTCGCACATTGGTGGATATTCCTCTATTGATTTTTGTAACATCACAAATTCTTTCAACTATTTTTTCGATTGATCCCAGAACATCGTTCTTCGGTTACTATTCTCGTTTCAATGGCGGTTTACTATCGACTATCAGCTATTCGTTATTATATTGGGCGTATGTTTCCAACATTGATTCAAAACAGGTTGCCAAACATATCTATATACTTCTTGCTTCCTCTTTTATCGCAGCAGGAGCTGCCGTCCTCGAGCATTTTGGAATATTTTTAACCTGCGGCACAATTGGAAAGATTACAGAAAACTGCTGGATTCAGGATGTACAACTGAGAGTTTTTTCAACATTTGGACAACCAAACTGGCTGGCAAC
>JBBTZE010000016.1:0-9872 GCA_038061545.1 Patescibacteria group bacterium
TTCATCTCTTCAACTATACTTTTTTGATTCTTGCTTAGTTTTTCGGGAATCATGACATTTATCTTTACATACTCGTCTCCACTACCGCGTCCTTGAAGATGAGATACGCCCTTTTCTCTTAGTCTCATCATTGTTCCGCCTTGGGTTCCCGGGCGAATTCTGATTTTTATTTCCTCGTCAATTGTTGGAACTTTTATCTCGCCTCCCAAAACAGCAAGTGAAAAGGGAATTGTGACACTAATATAGATATCGTCATCCTGGCGCTCAAAAAGTTTGTCGGGTTTAATGTTTACGGATAACGTAAAGTCTCCAAAATTAATTCTGGCTCCTTCATAAATCCCTGCCGGAATTTTGATTTTTCGGGCCTTGCCTTCAACGTCTACCTCTTTACTAACTCCATGCACAGCATCCATAAAACTAATTGTCATTGAATACCTTGGAACTTGTGGACGTCTTCCTTGTGCACCAAAAGGAGAAGCTCCCCCAAAGAAGGACTCGAAAATATCAAACGGGTCGCCAAAATCCATGTTTCCAAACGGATTTTCCCCACCTTGGGTATATGTATAAGTGAACGGACCGGATTGTCCTCCCGCGAATGGATTTCCGCCACCAGGGAAACCTTGTGGGCCACCGTGTCCAAATTGGTCATAGGAGGTTCTTTTACCCGAGTCTGAAAGAACCTGGTAGGCTTCGTTTATTTCCTTGAATCTTTTTTCTGCAGCTTCTTTATCCCCTTGGTGTCTGTCCGGATGCCACTCCAAAGCCTGCTTTCTATAGGCTTTTTTAATTTCCTCCGCACTTGCAGATTTAGAAATCCCTAAAATGTCGTAGTAATCAGTTTTTGTAGCCATAAATGAGAATTATAAATGATAAAAAGATAAATGCTAAATTTTACCTTTTTTAGTATTAATAATTATTTTACTGATAATCAAAATCAATTGTTTATTCTCATCTAAAATTTGAGCAAACTTTTCTTTTAAACCAATGTTATGATCAGAAATTAATGATAGCCAATAAAAAGTTTCTTTAGCTTCCTTTTTAGAAATCGTAAACCGATGAATAAATTCTTTTTTACTCTCAGATCCATCTGCTTCTAGAGCATTTGCGCCAATTGAGGAACTCGATCTAATAACCTGTCTTATTAAAATAAGATTTTCTGTTGTTTTAGGAACAAATTTAACTAATTGAAGAACTGAAAGGGCAAATTTATAAAGTCTGTCGTGGATTTCATGTTTGGTGTCTGACATTTAGCATTCGCTTTTTTAGCATTTAGCATTACTCAACCACTTCACCTTCTTCAACTTTTTCTTTTTTGTCGTCTTTGTCTCCCTCTTTTGGTTCTTCAGCTGTAGTCTGTTGACCGTCAGCTTTAGGCTGATCCTTATACATAGCTTCACCGACTTTAGAAAGTTCGTCTGACAACTCCTTTGTTGCAGTTTCGATTTCTTCTTTAGTCGAACCGTCTTTTTGGGCAACTTCTTTGAGTGCTTTTACTTTTTCTTCTACTTGTTCTTTTACTTTTGTGTCAATCTTGTCCCCCGCGTCTTTTAGAGCTTTTTCAGCTGTTGCAATAATTGCGTCGGCGCTATTTTTAACTTTAATAGTTTCTGCTTTCTTTTCATCCTCGTCCTTATGCTTTTCAGCTTCCTCCTGCATTCTTTTGACTTCTTCGTCTGATAGTCCGACTGCTCCGGTAATCTTGATATTTGTTGTTTTTCCGCTGGCTTTATCTTTGGCGGTAACTGTCAAAATGCCGGAAGCATCCATATCGAATGTAACTTCAACTTGTGGAACGCCTCTTGGGGCCGGGGGAATGCCATCAAGAGTGAATGTTCCAAGTGTTTTATTGTCGGCAGAAAGTGGACGTTCGCCCTGGGTTACCACGATTTGGACTTGTGTTTGATTGTCAGCAGCTGTTGAGAATGTTTCGGTTTTGCTTGTAGGAACTGTGGTGTTACGCGGAATCATTGGTGTTGCCACTCCTCCAAGAGTTTCAATTGCGAGTGTTAATGGTGTTACGTCCAGAAGCAGAATATCTTTAACTTCGCCTCCCAAAACTCCGCCTTGGATGGCTGCCCCGATTGCCACAACTTCGTCGGGATTAACAGATTTATTTGGATCTTTGCCAAAGAAGGCCTTCACGGTTTCAACAACTTTTGGCATACGGGTCATTCCTCCAACTAATATAATTTCATCTATATCGTGTGGGTCTAGTTTTGCATCCTTGAGAGCGGAGGCAACCGGCTTCATTGTTTTTTCAATGAGGTCCCCAACCAATCCTTCCAATTTAGCCCTGGTCAGTTTCATTGTTAAATGCATTGGCTGACCATCTTTCTGGGTAATGTAAGGCTGGTTGATTTCAACCTCCTCTGCAGCAGAAAGTTCTATCTTTGCTTTTTCTGCGGCATCTCTTACCCTTTGGAGAGCTTGTTTGTCGGCAGAAAGATCGAGTCCGCCATTTTCTTTTTTGAACTCAGTTACTATAAAGTTAACGATTTGTTCATCAAAATCATCCCCTCCAAGGTGAGTGTCACCATTTGTGGCTTTGACTTCAAAAACTCCTTCACCAAGCTCCAAAACTGAAATATCAAAAGTTCCTCCTCCCAAATCATAAACGGCAATTTTGTGTGCGTTTTTCTTATCCATTCCGTATGCAAGCGCCGCAGCCGTTGGCTCATTAATAATCCGCTCAACCTTTAAGCCCGCAATTTCACCTGCTTGTTTGGTGGCCTGTCTTTGTGCATCGTCAAAATACGCAGGAACTGTGATTACGGCAGAGTCCACAGTTTCCCCTAAATAGCCTTCTGCATCTTTTTTGAGTTTCATCAGGATGCGGGCGGCAACTTCTTGAGGAGTGTAAACTTTATCGCCGATTTTGATGTCAGCCATTCCATTTTTGCCTTTAACAATCTCGTATGGAACCATTTTTATTGTTCTTTGAACTTCGCTATCATCAAATCTTCTTCCCATCAGGCGCTTTGCCGAATAAATAGTATTTTTGGAATTTAAGACCATTTGGCGTTTGGCAACATCCCCAACCAAGTTTTTGGTAGGTTCTACAACTGATGGAGTAACATTCCTACCCGTATCTGACGCAGGAATAATTACGGGTCTACCCGCTTCCATTACAGAAAGAGCAGAATTTGTTGTACCTAAGTCAATACCTATTATCTTTGACATATATTTACGAGCTTCTGCTCACTTTCACTTTTGCGTGTCTAAGAACATTTCCTTCTTTATGTTTCCAACCCGATAAAAAGATTTCTAAGACCTTATTATCGCTCTCTCCGTTTACAACTTCAATAGCTTCCATAAACTCATGATTAAACTCGTCTCCGACTTTCGGCATTATTTCTTCCAGTCCTTCATCGTTCAAAATTTTCTTAAATTCTAGGGTTGCGATTGCCAAACCTTGATCCTTAAGATGCATCTGCGCACTTTCAAGCATGTCAAGAATGCCCAAAAGCTTGGTTATAATAGTCTGAGAAGAAAATTTTATCCAGAGAGTCTTTTCCTCGTCTGTTCTTCTTCTTAGATTATCATAATCAGCTAACGCTCTTGCAAGTTGTCCTTTTAAGACTTCTGCCTCGTTGTTTTTAACTTTTGACTTACCACTTTGTGGCAAGCTCTGCTTATGACTTTTGACTTTTAACTTTTTATCCATTGCTAAGCTTGTCTTATCCATTCGCAACCTCTTCAATTAGATTACCAAAATACCTAAGTATTGGAATAGCTGTTTGATAAGAAATTCTTGCAGGGCCAATTATTCCAAGAGCTCCACGTTTCCCTTTAATTGTAAAATGAGTGGCAATTATTCCTGCGGGTTCAAGTCCCGGCCATCCCAACTCTTCTCCGAAAAGAACATCAAGTGTAGATTGTGTCTGAGATGAGCCAAAAAATATTTTATCAAGCTTGTCCATTTCATTAAAAATGGAAAACAAGTTTTGACAATCGCGGATATTGCTGAACTCAGGGTTCTCAAAAATATAAGTGTGTCCTGCCTGCCAAAATCTGTCTTTGGCGCCTGTCCCGCCTTTTGCGGGATCCTTAACTTCTGCAAATGCCATTGATTTTGTTCTTTGGGAAAGCGCCTTTGTTGCCTCATCCATAAGCTCGTCAATATCGTCACGGCTATCCCACATTTCCTCTTTTGCCTTGACCTCATCCACCAAGCTCATTTGTTTTTCCTCCATAAGTTGATTAATGTAGAACTTTATGGCAAGTGGGGAAGGGATCCGTCCCGCTGAAGTGTGGGGCTGTCTTAAATAGCCGGATTTGGTCAAGTGTGCCATTTCATTTCTAATTGTTGCGGGAGAAACTCCAAGATTATATTTTCTATCAAGGTTCTCAGATCCTACAGCCTCTGCCGTTTCGATATATTCATCAATAATGGTTTTTAATATCTGCGTTTGTCTGGCTGTAAGTCCGTCTGTCATCTAAGTAACAGTGCTTTGCACTTAGCAGTATACTACAATGAGTGCTAAATGCTTGTCAAGAGGGATTTGAGTCGCCAGGAGTTGGGGAAACAGTTTCTGATTCTTTTTGCGGGACGGGCCCGACCATCTTTGTAACAAAGATCCTCTTAATCAAATACATGAAATACCATAATTCTTTTGATTTAAGAAGAAGAAGTACACCAAAATAAACCATAATTCCGACAAAAATAACAATTACTGTTAATGCCAATAAGTTCCATGTATATCTTGTATCAAGAACAAATTTTTCAAAAGGAAGGTTTGTTGAAGCCCTTTTAATCCAAAACCATCTATCAAAGAATTTCAAAGTCAAAAACATTATACCCCCAGAGATAGTTGATGCAAAAATTGACTTAAAAACAGGTGTGAGAAGCGAAAGCATGGAACCGCTTTCCAGTCTTTTATTTATTAAAATAAAAAGCACCACTGCTTGGATGAAAGACCCAATAGAAAACGCCGCTGCAAGACCCCAAGTTGGTAGACCCAGAACCTTAATGAAAACAAACGCTAAAGCAATGTTAAAAAAGATTGAAGTAATAGAAACCATAACCGGGGTTTTTGTGTCTTGTAAAGCATAAAAAGATCTCGATAAAAGAGAATTTGCCGCTTGAAAAATTACCCCAAAAGAAAAAGCCGAAACGACAAGGCCGGTCTGTACTGTTGCCTCCCAGCTAAAGATATCTGTTCCAAAAATAAGTCTGACCACAGGAATCCGAAGCACTATTAATGCGGTTGAGATCGGAAGAATCAAAAATATCATCTGATAAAGCGCTGCATAGAGGGTTTTTTTGAACTGAATTCTATCATCTCTTTGGCGTGCAAGCGTGGGAAGCGCAGCTTTAGCCAAAGAAGTACCAAAAAGTCCAACCGGCAAAAGATAAATTGCGCTTCCCAAAGTAAAGTAAGTGAATGATGCTGTTGAAATTAAGGATGATAAAAATAGCTCAACTGTTTTTGAAACTTGAGTTACCGAAACCTCAATTAATCGGGGAAGGGCCAGGTGTCCAATCTTTTTAACATTGGCGTCAATTACAATTTTTGGCAAAAACTTAAATCCTAGCTTCATAGAAAGCGGAAGCTGAATTAAAAAGTGCAGAGAAGCTCCGACTATGACTCCAATTACTGGGGCCATTAACCCAAATGTTGGTGAAAGCAGATACGTACCGGCAATAATCCCAAGATTGTAAAAAAGTGGAGCAATGGCTGGAACCAAAAAGCGTCTTGAAGATTCAAGTACGGCTGTTAAAACATAGCTGACAATGAAAAATCCCTGGGCAATAAATAAAACACGGGTTAAGCTCACTATTGTTTCCTGCTGACCATTGGTAAATCCGGGAGCAAGAACCCCGTAAAGGTGGGGTGAGAAAAAAACCAAGACCGCAGAAACAACTAAAAAGGCCAAAATTCCCAGGTTGACTATCGAAGCTGCTACCTGCCAGGCTTCTTTTTTCCCTTTTTTAAGAAGTCCCGTAAAAACGGGGATGAATGCCGAAGAAAAAGCTCCAAAAACCAGTACCTCAAAGATTAAGTCCGGCAAGCGGAAGGCGGCAAAAAAAAGTGACAGCTGATCAGCTGTAAAGAAATGGGCCAGAGCACGCTGGCGAACAAGCCCCAACACTCTTGAAGCTATAACCATAAGCATTATGAGGGTTGCCGCAGAAAGAACTGAGGTTTGCTGAGATGAAAATATTTTTTTGAACCTGTCTACCATTTGATAATTGATATTCTAGCCTCTTTAACCTATACTCACAATACGAATATGCCGGTAACCGCAACAGCCAAAAGAGCCCTAAGAGGTTCCAGAAACAAAGAGTCAATTAATAAAGTCATTGTAAGCGGGCTTGAAGTGGCCGTCCGGCGCGCTCAAAAAAGTAAGTTGCTTAAAGATGTCTCAGTTGCAACGTCTCTAATTGATAGAGCCGCAAAGAAAAAAGTAATTCACAAAAATAAAGCGGCAAGATTAAAGTCGCAAATCTCCAAATTTTTGGTTAAATCTGCCTCAAAACCAGCTTCCAAAAAGAAATCAGTAAAAAGTAAATAATAGTAGCTTCTTTCGGCCATTTTCACCATTTTGGCAAGCTTCGCTTATATGCTATATTGGATTAGGCGATTTTTATATTCAATCGCTAGATTTTGTTTGCTTTTATATTCTGAATTTGCAGCCATATGCCCAAGAAGAAAAATATCAACTTATTACCCAAGGAAGAGTTTGATGCATCGGTTGTTGGGAGATTGCTCCGCTGGGCAATGGGTACATTTCGCATAATTGTCATTATTACAGAAATGATAGTCATGGCGGCATTTTTAAGCAGATTTTGGCTAGACGCCCAAAATTCAGACCTAAACGACGAAATAAGATTTGCAAGTTCACAAATCGATTCTCAAAAAGATTTTGAAATTTCTTTTCGAAATTTGCAAAAAAAGATAGCAATCTACCAGGAGCTCGGGAAAGATAAAAAAAGATCTGAAGTAATCACAAAAGTTGCCGATAAAATCCCAACTGATATTTCATTGAGTTCAATCTCAGTGCAGGACACACAAGTACAGCTTAGGGGCGTATCTGGCTCGGAACTTTCAATTGCCCAGTTTGTATCAAATTTAAAAGCAGAAAATACTTTTAAAACAGTTGACCTGGGACAAATCAGCTCATCAGAAAATAACGAACTGTTAACTATTTTTTCAATAACAATCACACTCTAATATGGCACAAGGCTGGAGACGCGAATACGGAAGATACAAAGATTATTTTCTTAATATTGTTAACCTTTATAAACAAAGGTCGGATCTTCGTGCATTCTTGGAAATAATCCTTTCACTTTCAACAATCACAATTTTTGCGCTTTTTGCGCTAAAGCCAACCGCAGTAACAATCATTGGCCTCGTAAATGAGATTAAAGACAAAAAAAACACGCTCGCGGGCCTTAATCAAAAAATAGATAATTTGGATACTGCCAGAAATGTTTACAGCGGGTCCCAAACGCAAATACAAAATATTGATGCAGCTCTTTCTACCGCCCCTCAGCCTAATGTTTTTGCCAGACAAATCGAAGGATTGGTTTCAAAAGACGCCGTAAATGTTTTGGGGATTTCTGTGGGAGAGATAACGCTTTATGGAAAAGATCCTCAAATTAAAAAATCAAACGAAGCAAAACAGCTTCCGGGAAATGCAAAGGAAATGCCGATATCTTTGAATGTGTCGGGAAATTATTCTGCACTAACAAATTTTATAAGAGATCTTGAATCCTTAAGAATTCCTATTAAGATAGATGTGTTGACAATCAATTCGTCACTGACAGATCTGGGACAAATTATCGTCGCGGCAGTTTCCGGCAGGGTTCCTTATATCGGTGAATGAAATGAGCAAAGCTTGAAATTTCTATTATGAAAAACACAAAACTTCCGAGCATAATGTCGATTTTAATTCTTACCGCAGTAACATCCGTTATGTGGGTCTCGTTTAGTGTTTATAGCGCCTTTACCACAAAACCGGCGCCTGTTGTGCCCCAAGAAGTTTCAGAACCCTTAACGCCAACACTTAATCAAAGTGTGATGTCAGAAATTGAAAGCAAACTCTTTTTTAATGATAGTCAGATTCCACAACTTACAATTTCACCCAATGTTCAAGCCATACCAACTGCATCGATCTCGGCAACTCCCGAGGCCTCTGCGTCTGCAACGCCATGAAAAAGAGAAACAACATACCAACAATATTAGGAATAGCTTTTTTGATAGTTGGTACAATTGCTGGAGCATTTCTCCTTAATTCCAGACAAATCTTTAGACTTGGCGCATCGGGCGATGCAGCTCCAAAAGACGTAAGAGTAAGTAACATCGACAACACGGGTTTCACCGTCAACTGGGTTACAGATAAGAAAGTTTCCGGATACATCCTTTGGGGAATGGCAGAGGGGAGTGTAACCAATATCCAAAATGACGGAGCGGGAGACACAAAGTCTTTCACCCACAGCGTAGTCGTCTCGGGACGTGATCCTGACAAAACCTATTATTACAAAATAAACTCAGACGGCTACACATTTGACAATAATGCCCTTCCCTGGCAGACGGGAACCGCACCGTCAATAGGTGTCGGAAGATCACAAGGACTCATATCAGGATCTGTCCTGACTGCAACGGGAACTCCTGTTGAGGCGGCAATTGTATATATGAACGTTGGAGGATATTTGGCGTCCACCGTAACCTCTTCAACCGGAAACTTTGTTTTTCAACTTGGTTCGGTAAGGTCCCAAGATTTGGGATCCTACCAAAATATAAACCCGTCACAGAGCTTAATTGAAATTTCGGTTCAAGCAGGACCAGGCGGGGTGGCCTCCGCACAGCTATATTCACAGTCCGGAAACCCGGCGCCTCCCATTGTTTTGGGGCAGACACAAGACTTCAGAAACTTACCGCCAATTACAAATGGCGGCAGTCCCGATGCAAATTTAAATCTCCCTGAGGATGCAACACACGAGTCAAAATTTAATGTTCCTACAGATTTAACAGCTCCGGCTGCAACCACTGTAATCTTGGAAAATATTGATAATGGAGAAATAGTTTCTTCCACAAAACCTGAATTTATGGGTAAAGGTCCGGAAGGAACTGTCATTAGTATTACCGTTGAATCAGAAAACCCAATTTCTGAAGAAATTAGTGTTCCAAAAGACGGCTCCTGGAACTGGAGTCCGCCTACCGACCTTGCCCCGGGAAATCATAAAATAACTCTTTCCTGGAAAGATGCCTCGGGAATAACCAGAAGTTTAACCCGATCTTTTATAGTTCAAGCTGCAGAAATTCCGGCGTTTGAGGCAACGCCATCGCAAGGCCTTGCAACTCCAACTGGAAGTCCATCCGGAACGCCAACCGGAACTCCAAAGGCAACAGCAACACCAAAGGTGACCGCATCTGCGTCTGCCGAGCCTATTCCTGTAACTGGTAGCTTGACTCCCACATTTGCATTATCTATTATGGGAATAGCAGTGATGATATTCAGTTTTTTCATATGGAAAATAGCTGAAAACTAATTTAATAAATGCCAAATCAATCTGACCCAAACCAAAATACACCTGTTAACGATCCTGTAATTCCTCCGGTGATTCCGAATCCAATTGACCAGGGAACTCCGCCTTCCATGCCTATTCTTGATGAATCTGACATTCCCCCAATTCCTGCTGGGATGGGAGCTCCGACTGTTCCTGTTGGCACAACTGTTACAGAAATAGATCAAACTTCCCCAACCGGTTCTGAACCTGCCACAGATAACTTCGGTTCAGCCGCCCCAACCGACCTTCCCCCGATGGTTGCGGGACCCAAGAAAAAATTTGGCACAGGAAAAATAATTGCAACAATCCTTGGTTTATTTTTATTAGTTGGAGGACTTGGTGCAGGAACATATTTAGT
>JBBTZE010000017.1:0-2663 GCA_038061545.1 Patescibacteria group bacterium
TTTCTGGCCTCAGAAAGAATAACGGCAAAATCCGGTGTGGCAAAGTTTTGAAACTCATCAACATAGAAATAAAAATCGCGTCTTTTGTCCATATCAACGTCAACCCGGCTCATAGCGGCCATCAAAACCCTAGGCACAAGGATGAGTCCCAAGAAGTTGCTGTTCTCCTCTCCCAAACTTCCCTTGGCCAAGTTAATTAGAAGAATTTTCCCCTCATCCATTACTTTACGTAAATCAAACGAACTCTGTGATTGGCCAATAATGTTTCTTATTAACTTATTTGTAACAAATCTTCCAAATTTGGAGGTAATGTAATCCAAAACTTCCGACTTATGAAAGTCCGAAGTTTGGGCAATCTGATCAGTCCAATAGCGCCTGATAATTGGGTCCGTAACTTTTGGCAAAATCTCCTGAACAAATCGGGCATCTGTCAAAATTCTCATAATTTCAACAAAAGTCGAACCCGGCTCATACATTGCGGTAAGCATGGCGTTACGAACGGCATGTTCAAATCTGGGTCCCACAATTCCGGTTTTGTAAGGATCAAAAAGCTTATACATCATGTTAATAACAGCCGTTGCAGCAAAATGTTTTTGATCCTCGGTGTTCGCCTCAAGAAGGTTAAATCCCATTGGCCGCTCGGTGTCACTTGGATTAAAGTAAATCACGTCCTCAGCCCTCTCCGGTGGAATAAGTTTCAGTAAATCCTCAATCGCATCTCCGTGCGGGTCCATAAAGCAAACCCCTTTGCCTTCTTTAATGTCTTGGAGAATCATGTCTTTTAGGAGTTCCGATTTTCCTGTTCCGGTTTTTCCGATTATATAAAGGTGTCGCATCCTATCTTCATTACCGATGTAAACAGGCCTTTTGATCCCCCGGTAATTAGAAACCCCCAAGTAAAGCCCTTCGTTTGGAATTTGGGAAGGTGCGGGAGCCGTTTTGGCGTTAAGCCAGAATACATGTGGGGTTGTAATTTGCCTGTTTGGAAAATGAAAAATAGTAGCAAGCTCCTCTGAATTCATGACCGAAACGCGGTTGCCAAACAAATTAAACATTGGCTGGTAACGGTAGAGAAAATCTTCCATAAATGATCCTTTGCTCCAGATTTTTCTGCTTTTAATGCTATTCATATCAGACGAAAATTGCGAGAAGGAGCTGCCAATATTGGTTAAGTGGTTTTTTGCAGCATCTTCCGTTTCTGCAACTACGACTATCCTAATCGAGGTATCAAACCCGGGCTTACTTACTTTTTGCTCAACCGCTTCCAATGTTTTTGCGGATGTTGAATACTTGGCTTTTTCAGGATCACTTTCCTGTTTTTTGGTGTCGCTTATAAAGCGGCTTCCCTCTTTTTGCCATTCACTCTCGGCCGGTGAAATTACAATTTGGACTACAGCCGCCTCCCCGGCTCCCATTTTGCCAAGTGAGGATGTAATGCCGGATAAGGGATCTGTTGCCAAATCCTTAAAAGTTTTGATTGGATAAAAATTGGTTTTGCCAAGTTGAAACGCTTTATATGCAACTTTCCCCTCTTCATTAAAAATATTATATTCATCAACTTCCAAAACTTCAGCGTCGGCATAGGCCCCATTAATTTGCTTTTCCACCAAATCCTTAATTTTCTTGGGCGCCCAAACGTAGAATCTAATATCCTCCTGACGGGCTACGATTTCGAATGAAATCGTTGGCTGAATATTAAATTTTTGTTTCCAGCCTCCCTTTTTGATGGTAATAAGGGAGGCAAAGAGCTGTTCCATTGCATCAATTTTTATTTCGTTGTTGCGGGGTACCGAAACCTGCAAGAGAACCGAATCAATTGAAGATTTTTCCCTATCTCTATTTTTGAAAAATATAAAAACAAGGTAGCCGATTAGGGTGACCAAAAAGACCAGTATCCCCACAAAGAGGAATGTGTACATTATTACGTTTAAATCAATCGGTAACATATTTAATTTCTAATCACAAAGTGTAAACAATTGTACTAATTACTCTAATTATTCTAAATAATTTCCAAGTTCCAAGTCCCAATTAGGTCAATTAGAACAATTAGGTTAATTAGTAATTGGAGGGTTCTTTGAACCCGACGAGACTATCTGCCAGCCAAAATGGGTGGCCTTTTTTATAATTCTAAGCCAAAACATCGCAAGCCAGGTTAAAGACGAGCTAATCGACCTTTTTGACTGTTGAGTCAAAGTTGCTGTGTCCGATGGTGGGCTTACCGAAATAACCTGTGTTGGTGGAGTTTGAATGAGGGGCGCCCCATTATCCCCATGTACCTGTGCCGTAAAATTCTTCTGAACTACTTTTAAATCAGAATTCTGAAGTGTTTCGGGAACAATAAATTCTTCAGGCTTTTCCTGAATGTCCATATTTGGATTCAATACTTCCGGCGTAGCCATATAGAATCATTTTAGCATTTTTAACCAAGCGTTTGTGAGTATTCTCTTTTCCCAATTCACCGTTTGGAATCTGCCTTTGACGAAACGAGTGAATACTTTTCAAAAGCAAAAACTTGTTAGACGAGCAGCCTGACGCGAGGAGAGGTTTTTGCAAAGTATGAACGAGATGAGGAAAATTCAGATTCCAAGGAGGTGAGGCATTCTTTGCATACTTTCTTGGGCAAACAAGAAAGTATCATTTACTAGTTTTCCAAAACTTTTCTT
>JBBTZE010000018.1:0-1854 GCA_038061545.1 Patescibacteria group bacterium
CATGGATACATGGTTTCACCTATTAAATCTAACTTAAAAAATAATTTTGTCATTGATGGTGCTGGCGCCAATCTTTTAAAAGAAAAAAGGGTTGTAATAGTTGACGATGTGGTAACTACAGGATCAACTTTTTATGCAATAGAAAATCTTATGGAACAGATAGGTGCAAAAGTCGTTGCAAAAGTAGCGGTTTTTAAACAAGGAGACGATTTGCACCCCAACAATAAAAATACAATATTTGTCTCTTCTTTACCGACGTTTACCACTTGACGATATATTAATTAAGCGAGTAAATTGTAATTACATCAAAAAGAGCTCGTGAAGCCGCGGGCAAATGTTATTAATAAAATGGCAGATAATAAATTATATTTTGTATTTTTAATTACTTTATAACTCGAGATCTCTCGAGTTTTTTTATGGGGAAAATTTACAGAAATGAGGTGATTGATAAATGAGTGCTGAGAATATAAAAATTGGTAGTCGTAACATCGGAGATTTAAGTTTGTGTGATGGAGAGAAGAGGGAAGAAATTGTAAGGAAAAAAATCTTAGTTTTAAGTACTGGTCAGAATTTTACAAAACAAGATGGCGTTGAGGTAGTTTTTCTGTCTGGGTCTGACTTTTCCGATCCTCAGGAGAGAGAAGCTATCATAGCAACAACAAATGAAAAATGAGAGAGATTATCATTTCGCATTAGGTCATTTTTGTGCTGGGTGTCGATTGTCTATTGTGCTGCATAAAGGTTGTCCTATGGTGGTTACAAAAAATATTCTACCAGAGACAATAAATAAACCAAAAGACAAACCTAAAACCTCTAACAAAAGTGAAATTGATCAAATAAAAACCAGTTAATTTTTGGGGTGGTCGACGGGATTCGGACCCGCAACCCCTAGCTCCACAAGCTAGTGCTCTACCATTGAGCTACGACCACCACGAAGCGAAAACACTACATTTTACCATTTTTAAAGGATATTGTTGTATAATTTATTTATGGTCAAGAAAGAGGTAGCTCCAAGAAAAAGAATGGTTGTTGAAGAAGTTGGAGCAGATGAAGCTCAAAAACTTCCACAGGAGCCTGTTGAAGAGCTAAAGGAAAAAGTAGAAGAGCTTCAGACAATTACTGATGGAATTTCGGAGGCAGCAGAAAAGGTTGTTCCAACCCAAGTTTCAGAAACACCTGTTGTAGTGCCAAGCCCTACAGTACAAGAAATTGCCTCTTCGGATAACGAAAAAGTAGGACCTTCCCCTTTAATGATTATTTTACCGGGCATTTTACTTTTGGGTGCACTCCTTGGAGGAATATTCTTTTACCAAAAACGAATTTCATCAACTCCGTCTGAAAACACAGAGCCGATAACTGAAGAAGTAGTAGCGACTGAAACTGCTTCCCCAACGCCGAAAGCTGAGCTTGATTTGGCCAAATTCAAAATTTCTGTACTAAACGGCGGTGGAACCCCGGGGGAGGCCGGAAAAGCAAAAACATTACTTGAAACAGCAGGTTTTACAGTAAGCTCAACCGCAAATGCAAAAGATTATAGTTTTACAAAAACTATAATTGGCGCAAAGTCCACAGTGGACAAAGGCTTTTTGGATGCGCTCTCGACTGCTTTGGGTAAAACCTATGTAGTGGGAACCAACGAAACCATTGCCACATCATCCGCAGATTCAGTGGTAGTAACAATCGGAAGCTCTAAAAAATAATTATTCAGCTTCAGTCCCTGGAGCTTCGTGACCAGCTTCTATAGGTTGTGGATCAATTACCCAAAGAGGAAGTTTCCCTGTTTGTGGAAAAGGTATTTCATCCTTTTTAATTTGGATAATTTTACATTTCTCTTTTGGCTTATAACCATTTAAC
>JBBTZE010000019.1:0-2918 GCA_038061545.1 Patescibacteria group bacterium
GAAGTTGGTGCCGGTATCGGGAATTTTACATCAAAGCTTTCAAAGTATGGAAAAGTTACAGCGATTGACTATGATCCAAATTACAAAAACGCGAATTATGGTGACATTGAAAGCAATAAATATTTTTTCAAAAATAAAAAATTCGAGTCAATAGTTTGTATGAATGTTTTAGAACATATAAAAGATGATAAAAAAGCACTTTCAAACATGTTTAATTTATTAAATCATGGTGGAAAATTAATTTTGCTAGTTCCTGCACATCAGTGGGCATTTGGTCGCATAGACAAAGGACTCGGACACTTCCGTCGCTATTCAAAAAACGAAGTTGTTAATAAGTTGCACGATTCCTGCTTCCTGATTCAAGATTCCCGTTATCTGAATTGGTTGGGTTTAATTGGTTGGTTTATTAATGCCAGAATATTAAAAAGAAAAATTATTCCAGAAGGACAGCTCGGGATTTTTGATAAAATAGCAAGACCATTTTTAATGCTGGAGGAAATAATTCCTGCCCCACTTGGATTGTCAGTTTTAGCAATTGGAGAAAAAGAAACAGATATATGATACTTTCAATAATTATCCCAGTTTTTAATGAAGAAAAAACAATAAGTGAAATTGTTGCAAAAGTGTCAAATGTAAAACTGCCTCACAAATTAACTCGAGAGGTAATAGTTGTCGACGATGCTTCAAATGACACCACAACGCTCGCGCTTCGCGGTGCAAGTAAAACATTTAATTTAAAAGTATTTAAACACACGACAAATAAAGGTAAAGGAGCGGCGATAAGAACAGGAATTAAAAAATCAAAAGGTGAAATAATCCTAATTCAGGATGCAGATTTGGAATATGATCCAAACGATTATCCAAGACTTATAAAGCCAATTTTGGAAGGAAAATCTGATGTAGTTTATGGTACAAGACTAAAAAATTATCCAATTAAAATTTTTGGAAGAAAACATACACCATTCTTGACTCACTTTCTGGGTAACAAATTCCTATCACTTGCAACAAGAATCCTTTACGGAAGTAAAATCACTGACATGGAAACGTGCTATAAAGTTTTTAAAAAAGAAGTAATTAAAAACATTGAGATTAAATCTGATAGATTTGAATTTGAGCCGGAAATAACTGCCAAAATATTAAAAGCAGGACACTCAATTTATGAAGTGCCTATAAAAGTTACTCCAAGAGGCTATGATGAAGGCAAAAAAATTACATGGAAAGATGGATTTCTGGCCCTTTGGACTTTGGTTAAATACAGATTTACAGATTAATAAATGAAAATTGCGATTTTGAGTTTCGATGAGGATAAAAATATACGAGGCGCGGAAATTTGGGCCAAGACCTTGCAGGAAAAATTAAAAGAAAAATATGAAATTAATATTTCTCACTCTTTTTACAAATGGGTTCCGGTTGATGTAAATATTCCAATAAATGGCCGATGGCAAGTTTTAATTTGCAGAATTTTAACTTGGCTTTTCAGAAAACCTATGGTTGTTTTTGGGCATTCCGGTCCGGGAGCTGATGACAAATGGAATCTTCTTTGCTCTCCTAATGTTTTCGTTGCTTTTTCCAATCCCCAAAAAGAATGGGCAGAGAAATATAAACTTCCTTGGACAAAAGTTGTTATGGTTCCGCATGCGGTCGACTTTCAAAAATTTACACCGGCCAAAGTCAAACCAAACAAAAACATAATTCTCTTTGTTGGAGCCAACACACTAAGTAAAAGAATTAATCTTGTTAAAAACGCGGTTGACCTCATTCCGAATGCAAATTTTATGGTAGTTGGGAAAGGAAATGAAATTGAAACCACTTTTGATAAAATACAGGAAGTTTATAAAAAGGCAGACGTGTTTTGTTTTGTTCCTCATCCATGGGAAGCATTTGGTTTGGTATTTCTGGAGGCACTTGCCACTAATCTGCCAGTAGTAACAACCAACGATCCAATTAGACGTGAGATAGTGGGGGATGCAGGAATCTTTGTTGATCATCCTGAGGACCCAAAAGAATTAGCAGATGCAATCAAGAAAGCTCTAGAGATCGATTGGAAAGATCGGCCCAGAAAACAAGCCGAAAATTTTTCATGGGATAAAATTATCATAAAATATGAAGAATTATTTAAAAATTTGACCAAATGATATCTGTAGCAATCGCCGCACTACCTGAAGAAGAAAAGAAGCTTGAGGGAGCGGTTACTTCTGTTAAAAATTTTGCCGATGAAGTTGTTGTTCTCCAAATTGGCACAGATGTTCCAAATACTCCGTATGTAGAGACGATAAGGAACGAAATGATTAAAAAGTGTAAAGGGAATTGGGTGCTGATTTTGGATCCGGATGAAAGAATCACAGAAAGTTTATCAATCATGTTAAAAGAAATTTCAAATCAAGGAATGTTTGACGCAGTTAACATTCCAAGAAAGAATATATTTTTTGGACACTGGATAGCGCATTCCAACTGGTGGCCTGATAGACAGGTTAGGTTTTTTAAAAAAGGAAATGTTATTTGGGATAGCCAAATTCATTCATACCCCAAGGTCACCGGAAAGCTGCATAATTTACCAGCTAAAGAAGAATTTGCGATTGAACATTATGGATATGACAATATCTCCGAATTTATAGGAAGGCAAAATAGGTATTCAGGAATTGAAGCCGTCAACCGACTAGAAAAAGGGGAGAGATTTTCTTTGCTAAATTTTTTCTGGTGGCCACATCGGGAATTTTTAGTTAGATATATTAAGCACTTAGGCTTTTTGGACGGATTTTACGGTTTCGCACTTTCTTTCTTAATGGCAATTTATAAAATTACTGTTCAAGTTAAAATGTGGGAGGTAAAAAAGTGATTACCGGTTTAGTTCTAATTATTTTGATCCATTTATTCATTTTGTCCAAACTGATATTTTTCCCATATCCAGAACTTTTTAT
>JBBTZE010000020.1:0-5092 GCA_038061545.1 Patescibacteria group bacterium
TGGCATAAGGTTTTCCAAACGGCCTTTGTTTGTAGTCATTTAATTTTTCTACAGCCCCTGCATTTTGGGAGTCAACTGCAACCCCATACACTGTTTCGCACGGGAATACCACAACCCCACCTTTTTGCAGCGTATCAATAATTTGCTTCTTATTGTTAAAGTTATTTAATAGAATCATTTTCTTTGTGGGGCAGGTCTTTTTTGAAGTGCTGATATTCATGTCTGATTGATTTGAAAAGAAAATAAACAGCAATAATTAAGAATAACCAAGCCACGACTCCAATATTTCTAATTAAATTCTCAATACTTCCGCGTCCGTAACCTGCAAAATAACCCAGGAATGTCATTAAACTTACCCAGCTTAGTGAAGCCAAAAGTGAAAACTTGAAAAACTTCCAGAAGTTGTAATTATCGGCTCCGGCAACATATGCTACCCAAAACCTGGTTAAATTTGCCATCATGGAGGTTGTCAAAATTGAGCCTCCGTGGTTTTGAAGCATTCTTTTTGCAAATGCAGCAGTTTTTTCTTGATGAAGTTTTTTAACAAGCCACATCTGAGTTTTTTTACCAAAATAATAAGCCAGAAGAAGTGTAAACCAACTGCCAAGGGTGCCTGAGAGGATAATGGTAATTAAATTAAGTTCCTTGTCTGTGTTTGCAAAAAACCCTGCCAAGGCCAAAATTGCTCCTCCAGGAACAGCCCATCCAAGAGGCGTGATTTCTAAAAAACTGCCCAAAAAGATGGTTAGGTAGCCGTATTTTTCAAAAAACCACTGGGTACTGTTAATTAATTGAATAAAATCCATTAGGCAATTATACCTCGTGCTTGATTGAATTGGAAAATAGGTGTCTAATTTGATTTATGGGTTGGAAGGAAATAGCTATTTGGCTTTCAGAAATTAGGCCTTTCGAAGCTGGGTTTGATGGACAAAGAAGACTAGATAATTATTTTAGGACTGGAAAATTCACAATCGGGAATGAACCGGACATAGACAAGATTCGAAAAATATCTAAAGAATTTAAACAGGATTCCGAGGCGCTGAAATTCTTAAATGATGAAGACACTTCAGAGTCAAACGGGAGTTCCGGTACCTCTTAAATAAACAGCCTGCCACGGGCGATAGTTACTTACAAATTTTGTATCAATTAACGTTTCCTCACCTCTCACAACTTTATAATTAAATGAAACTTTCGCCCCAAACGCTTTATGTTCGGTTTGCTTGACTACTCCTGCGGGGAGTGTTGGGTCATCAATATACAAATCCTCCGCAGGCGCTGTCACACCGGATACGACAGGTTTTGATACTGTGGAAACCCGGCCATCTTTTGTTCCATAGAGTTCAAATACTAAAGTATAATTTTTACGGTCGACTGTTGTTTGAATTAAAATATGGTTGGGGGTATCATTTTTAATCTTTAGATCCGGGCTGGGGGAGTAGACTGTTGCGTCAATTCCTGGTCCTCCGTCCTGCTCGTAATAGCCGACCCTATACGCATGAGCCCTTCTTTCGATTACGGGAAGTCCTGCGTCAAGAACCGACCTAAAAAATGTTGTTGATACCTGGCAAACTCCGCCACCATCTCCTAAAACCGTTTTCCCATCTTTTATTACATATGCCTGTTGGTAACCGGTAAACTGGGAAACATCCCCCAAAACATCATTAAAAGAAAAAATATCTCCCGGGGGAATTAATATGCCATTTAGTTTTGCTGATGCAACAACAACATTGTGAACACGGGAAGGGATTGATCCGCGAAATTTGGATGTTCCACGTCCGACTAGCTCCTTAATACCCAAATTGTTTATCTTGTCCGTTGTTACACTTGGTGCGGTACGGAAAACTGGCGCTTCAATTATTAATAATTTATTGTCATTTGACGATAATTCTATTATAGTTTTTTCAATTTCACTTTTAAGTTTTTCGCTATCTAGTTTAATGCCGTCTTTTGCAGGCAAAAACTCTCCGACCCTGCCACCTTCAAAACTAAATTTTGGATTTTGGGGACCCCTATCAATTTTTGATGAAATGCCATTTATTATTTCTGTGAGCTTTATCCAATTTATCCCGCCCTTTGGTTCCAAGAGACTGACAATCTCTTTGTCGGTGTATTTAAAAGAAATAAACATACCTGCTTCCGCATCAAACTTAACCTCAACTACCTTTCCGACTATTCCATCAAGTCTTGTTTGGAACTCCTGCATTTGGGAAGTTGTTAGTCTCCCGTCCACCTCAACTGTAGGAACTAAAATTTCTGTTTCAATCGCATTTGCAAGAACGCTTCCAATCTGGGCGACTAAAAGCTCGCTATCAACAATTGTTCCAGGAATGCCATTTATTACAACCACCTTTCCACCCTCAATTTTCGCGGATGGTTTCGTTGGGTCAATTGAAACCTGGCCTGATACAACAGAAACAAACTTTTCTAATTTGTTTTTATCAAAGTGGGTTGAAAGCCCAAAGTTTTTTGGATTTACCAAAAGATCAATTCTTTTATAAATATCAAAAAAAATATTCCCTGTTCGTGTAAATGCGTAAGCCCTTTCGGAGGATGTTGCAAAATCGTACGAAAGCGCAATATCCTTTGTTGGCAGTTCAAATACCAGATCCTCATACGTAAGTTTAATTTTTTCAGGGAGAGTAGCGTTTTCCGATATCAAAAGTTCAGCATTTTGCGGTTCCATCCAGGCTACCGACTTTCCAGCAATAAAAATATTTGGATAAATTTTTCCACTAAAGATAATCGTGTAAACAAGAATTGGGACTACTATTAAATCAACAGTCAAAGAAGTCCAAAAAAGAATTCTTTTGAAGGGAAACTTTTTAATTATACCAAGGAGACGCATTTTACTTGTTATTCCAGCTAGCTTCATCTGTCATACATATGATACCATTTATTTAGGCCCTAGGAATAAGGGTTAATTATTGAATGCCACCACAAAATCCGCCCGTAAATCCAATGCCGTTTATGCCCCAACCGACTGCAACATCTCAGCCAACAGTAAATATACCTCCCATTATTCCACCACCTCCCAAAAAAGCATTTTCTAAAATAATTATATATATTGCAGCCGGAATTCTTTTGTTAGTCTTGGGGTTTTTTTTGGTAAGGATGTTTACGGGGACAGCCGCTACATCTTCGGAAATCACATGGTGGGGACTTTGGGAGGACGAGAACGTTGTTTCATCCTTAATAGCAGAATATGAAGCTACAAACCCAAAAGTAAAAATAAAATATATAAAACAGTCCCCAATTGATTACAGGGAGAGACTAACAAACTCTCTGGCAAAAGGGCAGGGACCTGATATTTTTAGATTTCATAATACCTGGGTACCAATGCTCAAAAGTAGCTTGGATTTTCTCCCTGCATCGGTTATAAATCCTGCCGATTTTTCCAAAAACTTTTACCCAGTGGCGGTATCGGACTTGACTTCGGGACGCGGAATTGTAGGAATTCCAATTGAGTATGATGCCCTGACACTTTATATAAACGAGGATATTTTTAATAAATCCGGCAAAACTCCACCCGCAACATGGGACGATCTTAGGTCTCTTGCAAGGGAGCTTACTGTAAAAGATGATCAGGGGATAATAACCCAGTCAGGGGTGGCCATGGGAAGAGTCGAAAACGTTGATCACTGGCCTGAAATATTGGCACTTTTGATGATGCAAAACGGTGTGGACTTGAGCGTCCCAACAGGAAAGCCGGCGGAGGACGCGCTAACATTTTTCTCTATATTTTCTTCTGTCGACGGTGTTTGGGATGCAACACTTCCGCCTTCGACTCAAGCATTTGCTGCAGGGAAGTTGGCCATGTATATTGGCCCTTCCTGGCGCTCATTTGAAATTGCAGTCCAAAACTCAAGCCTTAAGTTTAAAACTGTGCCGATTCCACAGCTTCCAAAAGACACGGCATCCGAGAAAGATATTACTTACGCAACTTACTGGGTAGAGGGAGTTTGGTCAAAAAGTACTGCAAAAGCCGCGGCTTGGGATTTCTTAAAGTTTTTGTCATCCAAGGAATCTTCACAAAAATTTTATCAAAGCGCATCAAAAGTAAGAACTTTTGGCGAGCCTTACTCAAGGGTAGATATGGCAACAACTCTTTCTGCCCATCCGATATTAGGATCAATTATTACTCAGGCGCCGGGAGCCAGGAGTTGGTATTTGGCTTCCCGTACATTTGACGGACCAACAGGCATAAACTCGCTGATGGCCAAATATTTTGAGGATGCTGTTAATTTTGTAAATACAGGAGGAGATGCCAGTAAAGCTCTTGAAACTGTTTCACTCGGTGTCACTCAAGTTCTAACTCAATATGGCCTAGTCGCTAAATAAGAACGAAGTGTTAATATATCTTCAGTATGGACAAGGTCGCAATTTTCTACCACGATATCTTTGATTACCCTTTAATGTTAGAAGATCTTGATAAGTGGAAAGCGGGGAAAAACTTCATGATTCATGATTCACGATTCACAATTCAAGAGGGAAAGGGGTATTTTTTTATAAAAGGGAAGGCGGATTTAATAAGTAAAAGAATCTCCAGAGTAAAAGCTTCGCAAAAAAAACTTAGAATTGCAGAAAGAGCCTCAAAAATTCTTTCCTTCATTCCAACTGTAAAAATGGTTGCTGTAACGGGTTCCCTGGCTATGATGAATTCAGGTAAAAATAGTGATATTGATTTGATGATTGTGACGAGAAAGAGGGCGCTCTGGACAACGCGTCTATTTGTATATTTGCTGATTTGGTTATTTGGAATTGGTTTGCGGAGGCCAAACAATAAGCAGGAAAAAGACAGACTGTGTATCAACATTTGGTTAGATGAGTCAGATATAGCTTGGAGTAAGCCTGACCGGAATCTTTACACAGCTCACGAAATTGCACAAATTGTTTCATTGGTAAATAAAGATGAGACTTATGAAAAGTTTCTTTGGAAAAATAAATGGATATTGGAATTTTGGCCACAGTCGGTCAAAATTCAGAAGCAGGAAGCAGGAATCAGGAATCATGTGTCTGAAAACCCACTATTCATGGTGGTCGAAAAGTTAGCCTTCAAAATTCAAAACCTATATATGAAAAATAAAATTTCCCG
>JBBTZE010000021.1:0-5759 GCA_038061545.1 Patescibacteria group bacterium
CCCTGTTCATAGGTCTTGTAGTTTACGAATATCATTGTGCTATACCCAAAATCGAATCAAACTTTCCTTTGTCAAAACCCATTATTGTCTAGCGTGTACCATCATCCTTAACAACTAAAGTAAATGGCACTCCCAAAAATCCGCCAGAGACTTCCGACATTTCTTTTTGAGAGGCTTCATCCATATCTACTAGTTTTTCAGTGAATGCAATACTTTTTGAAGTCAGATAATCCTTAAGCATTTTGCAATAAGGACAAGTTGTGGTTGAGTAGATAATAATTTGCACTAACTAATTGTACTGCCGTTAGAAGGATCCTTCAAGGATGTTACTACTATTAAGAGTTACAATTACTTTATCGTAGCCCGGGAATTTTGCGGAACTGTATTCCAGAAGATATCCGCCCTTTGCAACTCTCATGTTTCCAAGAAGAACTTTCTTGCCATCTTTCTCAAGCCAAACTTGATATGCCCCATTTGCTGGTGATGGTAAATCTGCCAAAACTTCTGTTCTTGTGGCAATTCCAAACCCATCTCCTCCGGAAACATCTTTAAGCTCGGTTTTTTCTACGTCCGCCGGAACCTGAAGTCCTCCAAATTTCTCTTCAACCTTTTGTTCAATAGTTGGAGTTCCTTTCAACGACTCTTGGAGTTTGGCATCCCTATTATTTTTTACGACAAGAATTGTCGCAGTTAAAAGGGCGACAACAGCTATACCAATTACTATATCCTTTGCTTTCATTCTGACGCAAAAATATCACTTATAACAATATTTGTCAACTGACAGGGGTCCCCCCTGTCACTCACAGCATCCACTTTATATCTTGTTCCCATTCTCCGCATATTTACCGCACAATTCACGCAAGCTTTAAGTATATAGCAAAAAGCACCAAAACTACCGATACCAAAAGCCATTGCGTTGAGGCTAGCCAAATATCAAGACCAAGATATCCAAATCCGGAGAAAATAATAGCGATAAGTGCGCCTCCGATCAGAGTGCTTGAAAGTTTATTTTTTGAATATTTATCTAATTTCAATTATTTTCACCTCCACCCTACATCTGTCCCACAATACCTCTAACCAATTTACCAACTATAAATGCAATTATTGCACAAGATCCTCCAAGAAAAAGCATTTCGAAAGCTCCCCTTACAGCATTTTTGTGTGTAAAACTGCTCCTGATCATTCCGACAATTACCAAAAACAACGCCATAAATATACTTGAATAAGTTAGGGCATAATTAAATCCAAAAAGATATGGTGTCAATGGAATAAATCCACTTACTACAAAAGAGAAATAGGTGACAATCCCCTGCATCACAGGAACATCTTGCTTCCAGTGGAAATTTTTCATCCCCTTTTCATAGTCAACTTCACTTCTTGCTCCCAGATAAATTCCCATCGCCATCGAAAACCCGTCGGCCAAAAGATTTGCGAAACCAAGAATGAGAACAACACTTGCTGTAAGTCCGCCACCAACAGCTCCCGCAACAACTGCAAACGTTGTAACAATTCCGTCATTGGCGGCAAAAACCACATCCCGCAGAAGAGATGCGTCACGATTTATCCGTCCGTAAGCGGTCATATATATATATTACCACTTGACCAAAAATGAAGTTGAAAGTAAATTCATTAGATAGGTGAATTGTGGTGTGATTCCACAGGTGTGCCGCAACCGTTAAACCCGGATCCCTAAAAAAACCCGAGCAGGAAATATGTCATACGCAGAAGCACCCGAAAGAACATTAGTTAGAATTGCAGAAGATAAGAACTGGCTAAGCCAACCTCTCAACGTACTCTCCAGAGACCTTCAAACTTGCGGAAATGAATCAAATAGAACTTGGGATTCATTTTTTTATGAGGATAGGAACGGAATTCTTTTTGACCCAATAAGAAATGAGCCAATTATTGGTGCCGACGGTGGAGATAAAGCACAAGAGACGGTTAACGAAAGTCTTCAAAATTGGTTTACCGAAAATGATTCTGGTATCGCAATTAGGATTAGCGCAAAAGGAGGAATGTGGAGATATCCAGATAATCAATTAGAAATTTATCGAATATCGTACAAATTTGGCTCTAAACAAAAAGCACTTCTTTGTGCTTTTCATCAATATGATGGTCAAATTGATAATCCGGAAGAAATGCGTAGTAGTTTATTTACAAAAGAAGATTCCGATAAGCCAATTTTTGAAATTATTGACTGGGCAAAAAAAATTTCGAGAACTGAAATTAAGTATCATGCAGACAATTCTCCCGAGAAAGAGGAAAAATCCCGCAATTACGCAGAGTCATTGAAATCTGGAGTAAAACCAGTAGTTGTTTTTGACCAAATGAAACAATCCAAATTTCTTGGTAATAATCCTATCGGTTGCCCTCCAGGAATGTTTGGAACAGCTTCAGAAATTCTTGGTGGAAAGTCGATAATAATGGAAGGAAAAATGGTAAGAAATTGTGGTAAATGTGGCAAAACTATAAATAGAGTAATCTTTAAAGGATACAAATGTGATTGTGGTGGAGTATATGAAGGCTGTTAATTCCTGATATACTCATAGCATGCAAGTTTCAGTTGAGGTTAAAAGAACAGGTAAAAAGGGTCGTGGTGTTTTTGCTCTCCGCGACTTCAAAAAAGGTGAAATAGTTGAGATGGCCCCCGCCTTAATTTTTAACACCAAAGAAAGAAAGAGATTAGAAAGAACTCCACTCTCCCATTACATTTATCCCTGGCGGAGTACGCGCGGGGCAGCTCTTGTTTTTGGATATGGGTCAGTTTACAATCACTCATTTACTCCAAACGCTGACTGGAAGCAAAATTTTAGAAACACTACCATGGTTTATAGGGCAATAAAAGATATCAAAAACGGGGAAGAAATTACTGTTAACTATAATGGCGAACCGGACGACGCCTCCCCCATCGATTGGTTTGAAGTGGAATAAACTAGCTCCATGTTCTTAATCGACAAAAATTCATGGAAAGTGAAGAAAACTAAAAACAAGGGATTTGGAATTTTTGCCAAAAAAACAATAAAAAAGGGCACTGTAGTTGGCGATTACTTGGGACGCGTAATCAAAATTGCCGAATGCAATCTCAATTTGGATAAAAAGGGGCTTTACCTGATGTTTCTAAACGACGAAGCTGCAATTTATCCCGATCTAAAAAAACCCGGAATTCACCTTTTTAATCATTCTTGTGAACCTAACTGTTTTATATATTCTTACCGCGGTCATACATTATTTTTTGCTTTAAAAAACATTAATGCAGGTGAAGAGCTAACAATTTCATATCTTATTCCTCCAAAAGACAAAGATTGTAATCCATGTACGCATGTTTGCCGTTGCAGGAGCGAGAGTTGCACTGGTACTATGCATACGGAAAAAACTAAATACAAAATCTGGCAAAAGTTTCAAAATGAAATGAAGAAAAAAACCGAAACTGCAAAATTTGTGGTTGGTAAAAACCTGCCAAAACTTAAAAAGTATCCAATCAGAGTCCCGGGTAGATATATTAAAACTCTACTTCTTGATTTAAAATTGGCAAAGTAATGTCACGAATCCCCAACTTATCGGAAATAAGTTTAGACAGTGCTTCCCGCGGACCATCCTCCCCATGAGTAATAAACACTTTTTTTACATTTTTAATATGCGCTAGCCAGTCCATTAGTTGTTTTTGATCTGCATGTGAGCTCATTGTTTGGATGCTGGTAACTGTCGCGTTTACTTTAACATTCATCCGCTCAATTCGGATATCTTTTTTACCTTCAAAAAGTTCGCGTCCCAAAGTTCCCTCCCCCTGATAGCCCACGATTAAAAGACGTGTTGAAGCAATTGGCAGATAGTACCCAGCATGTCCCACAATTCTTCCTCCTGTCATCATTCCGCTCCCGGCAATAATTACTTTTGGACCGGGTGAGGCGTGGAGTCCTTCACTCTCTTTCCCCCCAGAGATAATATTAAGTCCGGAAAAATCAAAAATGTCCCCAATTTTTAAGTCGTTCTGAATGTGAGGATTAAAATCTTTTGGATAATTAACATAAACTCTGGTGGCTTTTTCCGCCATCGGGCTGTCCATATAAACCTGCGTATCCGGCTTAACTTTTCCCTCTTTCTTAAGATGCATAATCATGTGCATTAGTTCCTGTGTGCGGTCTAGGGAAAAAGCGGGAATAAGAAGCGCTCCACCAGTTTTTTCAATCTCGTTTATTTCAAAGGTAAGTGCGTCAACAGGAGAGCCTTCCGGGTGAAGCTTGTCGCCGTAAGTGGACTCAATCACCACTGCATCAGCTGAACTAACCAGCTCGGTTTCCTGTTCAAGTGCCTCCGGGGTATTTCCAAGGTCTCCGCTAAAAACAATTTTTTTAATTTCACTATTGGGGCTCATGTCAGTAATCTCCAAAAATGCAGATCCCAAAATGTGCCCGGCATCGCGGAAAGTCACCATAAAGTCCCCAATTTGTTTAGGGGTTCGGTACTCAACAGTTTCGAACTTCAAAATAGTTTGGGTGGCCAAGTTTCTGTCATAGAGAATTTCCTTACCGCCTGCCTGCCGGCGAGGCAGGTCATCTTTGGCAATTTTGGCGGCGTCCAGTAGTGTAATTTCGGTCAAATCCCGGGTTGGAGGTGTCATCCAGATATTTCCACGGTAGCCACCCTTCAAAATTATCGGGAGTCTTCCACAATGATCCAGGTGGGCATGTGTAAGAACGGCTCCGGAGAGCAAGTTTGTATCATAGTCATAGGACTCACGATTTAGACTTTCTATCTCTGTTGGCCCTTGGAACATACCTAGATCAATAAGAATTGACTTGTCACTTCCAGAAGTGAGTACGTACGAAGATCCGGTAACGGTACCCGCGGCGCCAAGAAATTTTAGCTGCATATACTTAACTTTACAATAAGTGTATAATCACGGCTATGGGAAGTTTTGACAGAGGCGGAAGAGGTGGAGGAAGAAGCTTTGGCGGAGGCTCTCGTGGTGGATTTGGGGGCGGACGCAGCTTTGGAGGCGGTAGAGATGACCGTGGACCAAGAGGCGATAGGCCAATGTTCAAAACCACATGCAGTAACTGTGGAAAAGAGTGTGAAGTACCTTTTAGGCCTACAAACGGTAAACCCGTCTATTGCAGTGATTGTTTTGAAAAAATGGGCCCAAGGAGAGAAGACAGAGAAGATCGAGGTAGCTTCAGAGCTCCGGTTTCAGAATCCAATAAAGCTCAACTTGATATGATAGTTGTTAAACTTGATAAAATAATCAGGCTTCTTGAACCAAAAGTCGAGGCTGTCATCAGCCGAGATCCCGAGGAGGCCGTTGGATCCAAAGAAGTGGAAGTTATAAAGGCACCAAAAGTCAAAAAGACAGCTAAAAAAGGTTCAATCAAAAAATAAGTTAAGAATCTTTAATCAAACTCCAAGTGGCATACTCAGGAAGTGTTAAATATCAAACTTATCTTTGGGCGTCGTATTCAACTTGTTTGACCTCATCTTCAGCTACTTTCCTAATTCTTGCAATTTCCTCTTCAGCTGCCGACTGCCTATCATCAAAAGCGATTTTGTCGGCTTCATCTTTTGCCCTTTGAGCTTCGGCATCTATCGCATTTTTTTGTTGTTGTAAGTTTGCCATATACCCGATTATACCACTTACAAACCCAAAAGACGCACAAGCCTACGAACTCCATATAAATGGTATTCTGAAGTTTCTTCAAAACAAAGCTGAGCAACTACATCAAAAAGTATCAGCTCCGTGTTCCTAGTTTCGCACTGACCACTGC
>JBBTZE010000022.1:0-5887 GCA_038061545.1 Patescibacteria group bacterium
AATCGGTTGAGTTGATTACCTCATGCGATCCCTGAGCATCCACCCAGTAACCCCTGACCCGTGCTTCAATCACAGTTTCCCCTTCGGGAGTTAAACCGTTTGTAAATGTTACTTCCCTAAAAAATACCGTCTCATCAATTTTACTTGATGAATTACAAACTCCGGGTTGTGTAAAGCTTAACGTCCTCAGACACCAGGCATTTGTAACTGTGTTTGAGGCAAATGCGTCAAAATCCGCATCTCTTTGTCCTCGAAGCCATTCAGTTGCATCCTGAGCATATTTACTGGCCAACGTTTTGTTTTTGGAAAAATCAGTGTTTCTGATGGAGAGGGCAGCAAGGGATACAACTGCAATAATAACCAGGGTGCTGATGGCCAAGGCAACCACCACCTCGAACAAAGACTGACCTGAGGAGAAAGTAATAAAGGTAGTACAAGTACTTGTTTTACTTTTCTTCATCTTATCTCTCCTCCTGCTGATATTGTTACCGGCGCGACTGCGTTGGTGCCTGCCTGGGTAATATTTACAACTACCTCTTGGCCTTCGGGGATGTTGGTTCCCTGTCCCAATGCTTTAAATAGAATCGGATTTATGGCAGGGGCAGAAAGAGTCATATCGTCTGATACTGTTACGGTTTTTACCACCACAATGCCTTGGGTACAATCAGCTTCAATTTGATAAGTTCTGGGGGGGACTACTCTAAAATTATATCCGTCCAAAAGACCGCTTGTACATTTGACATCTTCGGGTTTTTTCCCGGAAATTGCCTGCTCCTGAGCAAGTCTTAAGTCTCCCACCAAAGTTTTAACCCCTCCTGCCAGAGATTGCCGTCTTGAAAACTCCCTGAAGCTTGCAAATCCAACCCCAAAAATAATTCCAATAATGGTCAGGCCAACGAGGATCTCTATAAGAGTGTAGCCAAAAGTAGAAAAGGTAGTAGAAGTAGAAAATGTAATCCTTGTATTACTTTTTGGCATGTCATGGGTTTACAACTTTGTAATTACAGGCACCGCTTCCACAATTAGAAGATCCGCCGCATGTCACTGCAGGCGCTGAATTATCCTGCTCGAGTGAGGCGCAAATTTCATAAGTCACGCCGTTTGAGGCATAGCGATAGTTTTTATTTGGGTAAATCGGGTCCTGTGGAATTTGAGCTATATAGGTATTGGCAATTGCGCAAGATGTTGGTGTTCCCGATCCTTTGAGTGATGTACCGCTAGTTGCAAGTACAACTGAAGCGTCTCCTCCCGAAGAAACAGGGTAGGCATTGCAGTCGGATTTATAAATTTCCACTCCGCTTCTTAAACTCTCGAGGTCCGCTTTTCTTTTACTGTCACGGGAAGCTTGGCGTGCCCCCTGAAGTCCAAATACCGATAATCCTATTAATACTCCAATAATGGAAATTACCACAAGTAACTCAATCAGTGTGAATCCGCTTGAGTGATTTCTATTTGCATATTTGTAGATTTGCATATTTACGTATTTCTAGAGCGGGCATGTGCTACTTGTTGGAGCTGATGTTAATACACCAATCTTGCCAATCGAGCACACAATGTAATAATTACCTGTTTGATTTTCCAGCGTTGCCCACAAAACATAATCCGTGGCATCGCTGTTCGGATTTCCTGAACCGCTACTTATATAAGAATATACGGCAGGGGGCTTTGGATCCGTTGGGCAGGTACCTGATATTCCTAAGGTTGAGCACAAGGAAGAAGGGTCGACTTTTACTGTTCTTGATGGATAAAGCCCGCCCGACTTATTTGTATAGCCTTCCAGAGCGGTTTGATATTGCCTGATGTCACTTTTCCTCTGCGTATCTTTTGCCTGTTTCTGACTGCTTGTAAAAGAAACCATGACGAGCGTTGCTAATACGGCAATAATCGAGATAACAACAAGAAGTTCAATCATTGTGAATCCAAATGTAATACAGGTTTTTATTCGTTTTATATTACTTCTGCTACTTTTATTACTTGTATTACTTTTTTCTATCATGGTCTTAGTTGGTACATCCACCCAGATGGGCACCAAGTTGTGTCGCTTGTTGCCACACCTTTGTCGTCGCTTGGGTTTTCCAGGCAAGCAGAAAGAACAAAACTGTCGGTATCTGATGGATTTGAATCAGTGCCCAATGCATACTTGTAATCACGTCCCGGAATTGGATCATCTGCAAGTTTTGTCATATATGTTGTAGTACCAACAGACCATTCGGCACCCCAGGTACAAACAGTCACCCCCGTGCTTCCACATCCCAAAATTTGGTTGGAAGAATTGTTAGCGGGGTAGACGCCTTTATCGTTATAATAAAGCCTTAGAGCTGTGGCCATACTCCTTAGATCTGATTTCCTCTGCGCATCCCTGCTTCTTTCGCGGCCCGCATTAAGATTTGCCATAACGAGCGTTGTAAGAACGCCAATGAGGGCAACAACAACAAGAAGTTCAATGAGTGTAAAACCCTTTCTCATAATATTAACTATACACCAAATTCATTCTGTTGCTTTTGTATTCGTACTTGTTATCGCAAAATTGCAGGTTTTGCTTCCGCAGGAATAGGTGACGGGGGGAGCGATGCAGCTACCCCCCAAACAATTTTTGTCTTCGCTATTTTCAAGTCTTCCAAAAAGCTGGTATTTTTGGTTTGACGGGGGGTCGACTATGCGGTAATAGTAAGAATAACCGTTGGAAGGGTCCTTGGGTATTTCTTTAAAATATATATTCCTGCTATCGGAGAATTCACTTCCGCCCCAACCGCAGGTGGTTCCACTGCCGCTTGCCGGAACATATGGACACGCGGATATTAACCCGCCCGTAGAATCGGGATATTTTCTGTAATCTGTATAAAAAAGCTCAAGGGCGTTGGCAATTTGTTTAAGATCTGATTTTCTTTGAACATCCCTTCCCCTCAGTTGAGAGTTTCTAAAAGACACAATTCCAACTGTAACAAGAACAGAAATAATGGAAATAACTACCAAAAGCTCGATAAGAGTAAATCCAAAGGATTTACCAGAATCTGGTGACTTGAATCTTGAATCATGTATTTTTGTTTTCATTTTATAATTCCTAATTCCTGATTCCTGATTCTTGCTTCTTACGGGCTTCTTCAATCTGCGTCTCCCACTGCTCGATTGAAATATTTACCGGCCCATCAGCCGATGCCCTCCCCATATTGCACTTCCAAACTCCGCAGTCAATGCTGCGGGCCAAAACTTTGGGATCAAATTCAGGTTCATCTGATCCTTCCAAAGCTGTAAAAATCTGAAACTTCCTGCCATTTGAAAAATATCTATACTTAACTTCTTTTGAGTTGTTTGGATCAACAGGTACAACACTTAAATATATTTTAGTACTTCCAGGGGTTAAATCAATTAATGGTTCCTCTCCCCATTTGCAAGGCGAGAGATCAACCGTTAGTCTTTCCTTTTTGTCAACACCGGGGGTTGTTCCTTCCTTAAGACAGCCGATAATTCTGCCATCCTCCGAAGAAAGAGGGTAAGTGCCAAAATCCTCAAAAAATTCGTTAAGTCCGTTAGCAATTGCCCCTATATCGCTTTTTCTGGTCACATCACGGGCGCGTCTAAGGCTAATAATAAAATTCGGGTAGCTTATTGCAAAAAGAATTAGAAAAATAACTGAGATCCAAACTATTTCTGCTTTGTTAAATGCTTTCATCCGGGTTTAATTCCAAGGCGTACATTCCGTAGCAACTGGTCCGCACTGTGAATAACAAGTCGGGCTCTGATAATTGGGGTCGCACTCAGGTCCGGGACGGGACGGATCCCATGCAATCGGAACACAGGCGTCGCTTCTGCATCCATAATAGCCACTGATTTCGCCTTCTCCCGCGCCGCCGCCGGATGGCAACGGGGGGGAAGGTTCTGTCGCCGCAAATGCGGGCGCGTTGGGAGAACCCGCAACATAATTAAACGCGCCGTAAGGCCCAATATTATTCAGCGCACTAATATCTTTCTTGTTTTCCAAAACCATGTATAGCCTGTACCACGAGGGACATAACGAGTCCGCATGCTCATAAAAATATGCAGCATTGGTTACCGGATCGCAGGGGATCTTGCTTATGTAAGGTCTAAGTTCCGTTCCGGGATTACAGGAAACAAGGCTTGAAAGCGGATAGCAGTCGTAATCTTTCTCGTATTCCTCCACCGCCACCTGAATTCTTCTAATATCTGCTTTCCTGCGGGCGTCATTGCCTTTTAGGGCCTGAGCCCTAAAATAGGTAATTCCGATAAGCACCAAAACCCCTAATAAAGTGATAATGACAATCAGCTCTATAAGGGTTACACCAGATTGTTTTTTCATATCAAAACATCCAAAATTACGGTTAAAAGCAGAGAAAAAACCAAAAACGGCCCGAAGGCAATTTTATCCTTGAGCCTGGCATTTCCTATTAAAACCAGTATGATGGCGACGGTCGCCCCTGTCAAGAAAGACAGAAGCAGCCAAGGAAGCGCAAGTTTTGACCCCATCAACATTCCCCCAAGTACGGCAAATTTTACATCCCCCAAACCCATCCCTTTACCCCGGGTAATTATATTCACAAGCATCAAGAGAGAGGCGCATAGGAAACCATAGAATAAATTAGAGATCAGGGTATAGCTATTAGAGCTTAGTAGAAAATATAAAACACTCAAAACAATTCCGGCAAAAACAAACTCATCGGGGATAACCTGGTGCTCAATATCCGTTACAAAAATTAATATCAAAATTACAAAAATAATTAAACAAAAAATAAAATTGTAGGGCAGTATCAATCTATAAATATATATAAGAAGAAAACCTAACCCGGATGACAACTCGATTAAGGGGTATCTTATTGAGATTCTTTTTTGGCAATTTTTGCATCGACCTTTGAGGAAGAGGTAAGAAACTAGGGGAATATTTTCCTGCCACCCAAGTTCCTTTTTGCAATTGTCGCAGCGGGAGCGGCCTTTACTAATCGAAACGCCGCGGACTATGCGGAACGAAAGCGCAGAAACAAAGGATCCAAAGACAAACCCAAGGATTAAAAGTAGAAGATTAAAAAACATTACTCAGGAATACATACATAGCAGCCATTTTGCCCCCAATTGTCGTTGGCGGTAGTACAAGCAGAATTGACGGATGGAACCCCATTCGCATCGAAAGACAAAGACCTGATTTTAACGTTGGTTATGGCTGTATCTCTCGTTGCTTTGGAAAGCGGAATATAGCAGGCATACATACTTGAGGAGGAACCTTGCCCTTTGCCTACAAAAATCTTTTTATCAACAGCTGTAGCTTTAATAAAATCCCTGGCTATAAATTCACTCTTAAGCTCGTCTCCGGTGACCAGGATTCCGGCGGTAGCGCAGCTGCTCCCCGAACAAAGTCCAACACCGTCATCTGATGCCGAGACAAACCCAAACGCCGCCTCTGAAGATGTGGTACAGGAAGATCCCGCGCACCCCTCCCACGGGAATGAACTGTGGGAAGCAAAATATCGCTCAACCGCGGAAATTATTTGCCCGCCGTCTGCTCTGAATCTGGCATCGCGGGCGCGGTTTGCCTGTTCAATTGGATTAATTGCCGCAATGACAATAAGAGCGATTGCGCCCAAAAGTCCAATAACGATCAGAAGTTCAACGAGGGTAAAACCTTTTTTGAAGCTAGGGGCAAGTAAAGTTTTCATAACTATATTAACATTAGTTGTTTAAAAATCACTTGTCAAGCAGTGGGATTATTATATAATGCTTCCAGTCAGCCGCACGTTAACTAACCAATAAAAATCAGAAAAGGAGAGTGTAAAATGTTCGTCAAAAATCTTTGGAGGGGTTTCATGGTATTGAGCCTGGTCTTAGGATCAATGCTAAATATAAAACCTGCACACGCACTTGGATCGCCCCAAATTATTGG
>JBBTZE010000023.1:0-3968 GCA_038061545.1 Patescibacteria group bacterium
GGCAATGGAATTCGCGTGGAAGTTGACGAAAGGAATGAAACTCTTGGTGGAAAGATCCGCGACGCGCAAATGGAAAAAGTAGCTTATATGCTAATTGTTGGAGACAAAGAGGAATCAGGAGGTTCAGTTTCTGTTCGCGCCAGATCAGGAAAAGACGGCGGTTCGCAGCCTTTAGAAAAATTTGTAGGGGAAATTAAAAAGGAAATTGGGGAAAAAACCATTAATTGACAAAAAACCTTCAGGTGGTTTAATGGAAGTATGGCCACAAAGAATTTCTGTGATATATGTAAAAGGGAAGCAAAAAGTACGGTCCGGGTTGGCTGGAGCTTGATGTATTGTCTCAAATGCTGGAAAGACAAGAAGAACTGGCCAAAAATTCACAACTCCAAAACTTTGAATATCTAATTGACGAGTTTTCAAGAACATAGTTTAATGAAAATATGACAAGCAAAAAGACTCTTACCCAGGCAGATGCGAATTTCTTAAAAAAGGAACTTAGAGACATTTTTCCTACAAAGTACGACTTAAATGTATCGCTGGACAAACTAGAAACAAAATTTGAAGAGATTGTTACAAAATTTAAAGACAAGTTTTATACCAAAATTGATCCAATTCTGAAAGAAGTTGTGGCTAGTCGTGAAGACAGACTAATGGGTTCGGAACAGCATATTAGAAACGAAGGTAGAATCGAAAAGCTGGAGAAAATTCACCCTCAGGGCAAACACTTAACTGCTATTTAGTCCCTAAAAACTTAAGGGGACCCAAATGCAAGATTCAGGTCCCCCGTTGTTTTATCGCATTATCCAAGGATTTGACTGGCCTAGTGCCCAAACAAATGCGACAACGCCAACTGCTAATCCAATTAATGCAACAAACCCTGAGGTTGCAAGCATAAATGCCACAATAACGGAGAAAAGAGCGAGTATTCCTAAATACTCTGCAACGATTCTCTTTTTGTGGACAATTATCAACGCAACTACCAACATTACGGCCGATAGAACCAGAAAGACGACGAGTCCCCAAAATGATATCGCCTCATTCAATTCTGCCGTTATCCCTAATTTTGCAAGGTAATCAGGAATATGCAGTGGAAACGGAAGGTTCATTTCTACCTCCTTTAAGGTTTTATAGTTTTTCCGTACAGCGATTATACCAAAATTGATTCCTGCTTGATAGTTTCTTCGTTTTTAGCTACAATTGCCCTAAGACTTTGGGAAAGACTAAACTTTTTTGGCGCACAGATTACCAGATACGGGCAAAAGACCTCCGTGTTATTGGTTCTACTGGTAAACAATTAGGCGTAATTTCCAAGGAGGAGGCACTTAAAAAGGCACAGTCTGAAGGTCTGACTCTTGTTGAAATTGCCCCAAATTCAGAGCCACCTGTTGCTAAAATAGTGGACTTTGGTAAGTTCAAATACGCAGAAGAAAAGAAACTAAAGTCACAAAGCAAAGGGGTTAAAGGCGGGGAAGTCAAAGAAATTAGGTTTAGTCCGTTTATTGCAGAAAACGACTTTAACACCAGAATTGAGCGTATAAAGGAGTTTTTTGCAGACAAAAACAAAGTTCGCGTAGTTGTAGTTTTTAAGGGACCACAAATGAGGGTCAAGCACACCGGATACGAGGTAATTAACAAAATTAAAGCAGTTTTCGGGAGTACTGTTGCCACAGACATGGAACCAAAGTTTTTGGGTAAACATTTAGTTACGGTTATTTCACAAACACATGCCAAAACAAAAATCAAGGAAATCACTGACAAATAGAATCAAAGTTACCAAAAACGGGAAACTTTTGAGACGCCAAAGCTTTAGGCGCCATCTTAAGGCCGGTAAAAGCCACAAAAGGTTGAGTCACTTAAAACGACAGGTCGAAGTTGTTGGTTTCTACGCAAAAAAACTTAGAAAGGCAATGGGCGTTAAAAAAGCTAAATAAAATAATATGGCAAGAGTAAAATCCCCGGCAGCAAAAAACCACAGAAAAATCATTGCAAAAGCAAAAGGGTTTAAGCAATCAAGGAGAAAAAGAATCCACGTTGCAATGGAAGCTGTTATGCATGCAGGTGCTTATGCATATCACGGCAGAAAGAGAAGGAAGAGGGACATGAGAGCTCTTTGGATTACAAGACTTTCTGCAGCTTCAAAGATTGTTGGAACTTCATATTCCAAACTTATTTCAGGACTCAAAAAAGAAAAAATTGAGATTGACAGAAAAATCCTATCTGATATTGCCGCCACCGACTTTGAAACATTCAAAGTTGTTGCCAAAGAAGCAGGATTTACCCCAGCACCACTAAAGGGTGCGGGGCAAGAATTTACCTCCAAGTAGCCAGGAGGTCCTGTTATTGTTATGACAAGCCTCCGAAAGGAGGTTTTTTGATTGCTTCAAAAGCAATCATCCGGCTAGAATTGCTCTACGAGCCGTATTCGAATAGAATTGAAAAGGCGAGTAGTAAAATTTGACGGATTGTCTATTATCAAATAATGAAAGACGATATTTTAAATATTAAAAATCAGGCGATTGCACAAATCACTGCAGCAAATGATTCAGCAGAACTTGAAAGAATCAGGATTGAACTTTTTGGCAGGAACGGAAAATTCACAACTCTAGTTAAAAACATAAAAAATGTTCCGGTCGAAGAAAGAAAAAGTATTGGAGGAACAATCAATGAAGTTAAAAATACTCTTGAATCATTAATCGCCGAACAAAAAAATAGTTTTAAGGAAACTCCAAGAGGTTGGTTCGATCCAACAATTCCTGTAGCCACAGTCCGACTGGGAAAACTTCATCCTACCTCAGTTGTCATTTCCGAAATGGTGGAGATATTCAAAAATATGGGCTTTTCTGTTACGGAAGGACCCGAAATTGAAACTGACAACTACAATTTTGAGCTTTTAAATTTACCCAAAGATCACCCTGCCAGAAGTTTGCAGGATGTTCTTTACATTGAGGAGCCCGAAATACTACTCAGGAGCCACACTTCATCTGTTGAAACAAGGTCGATCGAGAATTTAAAACCGCCATTCCGGGTGGTTGTTGCCGGAAAATGCTACAGATTCGAAAACGTTAATGCCAGCAACAACGCCATGTTCTATCAATTCCAAGGCTTTGCTCTGCAAAAAGGAATATCTATGGCGGACCTTAAAGGTACTCTTTTCCATTTTGCCAAGACTTATTTTGGGTCGACAAGGAAAATAAGATTTAGATGTAAATATTATCCTGAAGTGGAGCCTGGCGTGGGACTAGATTTGGATTGTCCATTTTGCAATCAGAAAGGTTGTTCAGTTTGCAAAGGCAGGGGCTGGCTAGAGATGTTGGGGGCAGGAATGATTCACCCAAATATTTTGAGGAATTTCAAAATAAATCCAATAGAAATTTCGGGATTTGCTTTTGGAATGGGACTTGACCGGATTGTCATGGACAGATTCAAAATAAAGGACATTAGAAGTTTGTATAACGGAGATATCAAATATTAACTTATGAAATTCCCACTTAATTGGCTCGACGAAATAGTGAAGATTCCAAAAGATATTAAAAATCTTACCGACAACCTTACCATGATTGGCCATCTGCTTGATAAGCAAAGCTTGGCCAGTCAAGACCCTGGTAAAAAAGACGTCGTTGATGGAGAAACAATTATTGACTTGGAACTTAGGGGAAACCGTGCAGATTGCTATTCAATTCTTGGAATTGCCCGTGAGATCGGCGCGATTTACGGGATAAAAACTAAACCGCTTCAAACTGCGAAGCTCATTCGCGCCAATAAACTCGAACGAATATCATTAAACATTAAAACACCTCTTGTTAGGCGCGCCATGATTACAAAAATTCTAAATGTTAAAATAATCCCTTCACCAAAATGGTTGTCGCAAAAGCTTAAGCTTTACGGAATGGAAAGCGTAAATAACATGGTCGACCTGACCAATTATGTAATGATTGAAACAGGGGAACCGATGCACGCGTTTGATTTGG
>JBBTZE010000024.1:0-1966 GCA_038061545.1 Patescibacteria group bacterium
TTAGCCGTTTTTTATAGGCTTCACATACTTCATTATTATGATTATAAAAACAGAAAAAACTGGATTGTTCCAATATATGATGAGAACAATTAGAACCTCCATTTTATTTCTTTTTCTTTTAATAATTTTTTTGTCCCCAAAAAAAGTTTTAGCAGAAGGAAATAATCAATTTGTGACTATTGTTAACCCCGTAAGAATTGCTTACTACACAAAAGATGTTAGCGAAAACATAAAAGCTCAGTACAAAATAATTTCAGAAAACAATCTTCCTGCAACATGGCTTTTAACCTATGACGCTTTGTCGAATCCTAATGTTGTTAGAACTATCAAGTCAATGGATCAAAAACAAGAAATTGGAATTTTTCTTGAGGTAACCTCTGGTTTTAGCAGCGCGGCAAACGTAACTTATAATGAATCGGGGTCATGGCACCACGCAACCTCGGTTTTTCTATCAGGATACACTCAAGAGGAAAGAATCAGGTTTATTGATACTGTTTTTGGTAAATTTAAGAAAGAATTTGGATATTATCCAACCTCTGTCGGGTCCTGGTGGACAGACAGCTTCTCATTGAGCTATATGGAAGAGAAATATGGTATTACGGCAAATTTAACATGTGCTGATCAATTTTCAACTGACGGCTATCAAATTTGGGGTCAGTATTGGTCTACTCCCTTTTATCCCAGTAAAATGCATGCAGGAATCCCTGCTGGAAAGAATGAAGATAAAATTGGAATTGTTACGTTACAATGGGCAGCACGCGATCCAGATCTCGGTTATCAGAGTAGTTTATATAGTACGCAGGACTATTTTACTAAGCCAAATAAAGATATTCTTTATTTTAAAAAACTTTTGGATTTATATGCTGGGTCAAAGGATTCTGGATTTGGCCAAATCACAGTTGGGTTGGAGGGCGACCTTACTCCGGATGCATACAATGGAATATTCAGGGACCAGATACTAGCTGTGTCTAAATCTGGGTACCAGGTAACCACAATGAGAGATTTCGCGGATTGGTATAAAGAAACGTTTTCTGACCTATCCCCACCAAAAAAGATTGATTCTGACAATGCGATTTGGTATCAGTCTCCTTGGTATCGGGTGGGCATCATTGATGGGAAGATGGTCGACTTAAGACGTTATACAGACTTCCCCGAACCTTATTACCAATCTCCAAACAAAGAAAACACTTTATTTATCAACACTCCTAGTGTATTTGACCAGATGAGTAATCCCAATGAGGTTTGGGATTTGGAAGGTGTGAATGTGGAGTTTTACCCCACTTATTTTGAGATTAACTCAAAGGAAATAAAAATTCCAGATTTATTAAAGAAGAGCACTTACTTTAAAATAAGCCGAACCCCCGAAGGTTATCGAGTTGACATAAAACCCGTTGACACAAATCACCTTGAGTTTAAGGATTGGACAATCGAAACGATACACAATTTCAAATCCAAAAGATTTTGGTTAAATATATTAATAGGTAAGGGTTGGGATCAATTTAAAAAAACAAGCTATTGGGTGTCCGCTGAGGAACTTATAGCCCTTAGGTACCTTGCAACCTTGCCCAATGGAAAGGTGTTGGTATATGATCATGAATGTATACAGTGCGAATATCATTCGTTGTATAAGCCAGCAGTATTTGCCAATAGGAGGGATTATGTGTCAAAAATTACCAACAAGTCCATTGTGTATAATTCATCGATTTTTGAGGGGCAGGATAGAGCAATTACCAAAAAAGAATTAGAAAAAACAAAAACTAAATATATATATTTAGTAAAGCACGAAAACTATATAGAAAAAATACCTTTTTCACCGGGAGATTTGGGAGTCGAAAAAATACTTGAAAATGCAAACTCTGTAATATGGGAAGTTGTAAAATAAATAATTGAATATACTTATATTAAGCTGGAGAGGATCGGGACACCCACTTGCGGGTGGTGCTGAGCAAGTGACTTTTGAGCATGC
>JBBTZE010000025.1:0-5798 GCA_038061545.1 Patescibacteria group bacterium
TGCCGCTAAAAGATGCCAAAAGCCAGTTGCAGGAGCTGGCACAATCAAAAGGCTTCCAAGCGCCCCGCTACCAGGTAGCCAGTGAGGAAGGCCCCGATCATAGCAAAAAATTCGTCATAGAAGTTTTTGTTGACGGAAAAGCTGTTGGCACGGGAGAAGGGAAAAGTAAAAGTACGGCCGAGCAGGAAGCGGCAAAAGATGCGTTAGTTCATGCCCTGAATGAAAAGATTTAAACAATTTGTTCATACAACCTCTGATGTCTTTAAGATCTATTGGGAGATAGCTCCTTTTCTTACAATTGGAATTCTAGTAACTCAAATAATTTCCAACCTTCAAGGGATTGTAACTGCCTATCTTACTGGAATATTTATTGACCAAGCCTTAATAGCTATAACCGTATCAAAAAATATTGGGCAGATTACACCCATTGTGCTACTTATTGGAGCTTCTTTTCTTGTATTTGATGTTATTGGAATTATAAATAACTACTTCTCGAGCCTTTTGTCCTCTGTGGACACTTACAAAATTAAACTTAAACAAATCGATTTTATGGTTAAGCTTGGAATACCTCAAATGGAGAACCCAGATCTTACTAACAGGTCGACAAGATTTAATGAAGTTTACAGTAACATGAACCAACAACTTATCTTATTGGTTGATTTAATTTCAATATTCATTTCCACATTTGTTTTCGGTATGGCTGTATTTACATTTTCACCAATCATAGTTTTTGCAGTCGTTGTACTTTTTATTGCCAAATTCCTAAATAACGGCAGGTTTATTAAAATGCTATGGAAACTTAACTTGGAACACACAGAAGAGCGTAGAAACGCCTGGACATCTATTGCTAACTTGGCGGAGCCATCTACTCTGAAGGAAATTCTTCTTGCAAACAGTACCAATCTTCTCAGGAAAAAATTTGTAGAATTTATTGACTGGTATATCGCGTCATATAGGAAAATAAGAACGAGATGGGCTATTTTTGAAAATCTCCAAGTTCTCGGAGATTCCGTAATTTTCACGGGTGGAATATTTTTGTTAATTCAAAAAGCAATACTGGGTTCCATGAGTATAGGTGGTGTCACTTTTTATCTTAGATCTCTTGGGTCTTTTTCAGATCAGCTTAGCGGGTTGAGCTACCGAATCTCACGGGCAATAGATTCAAGTCTTCGCCTTCAGGATGCTTTAGAGTTGTTCGAACTTTATGAACCCGAGGTTGATGGAAAAAAGAATTTGGTTACAGAAAATAACCCTCCGGAAATCAATGTCAGTGATATCACTTTCAAATATCCCAATGGCAAACACGCTGTTATCAAAAATCTTAACCTCAAATTAATTCCTGGAGAAAAAGTCGCAATAGTCGGGGAGAATGGGGCTGGAAAAACAACACTTGTAAAACTTCTGACCAGAATTTATAAACCTCAAACCGGAACCATTAATCTAAATGAATTAGATCTAAACGATATCAAAAAAGAAAGTTTATATAAGAAATTTGGAGTTCTATTCCAAGATTTCAATAATTATGGAAATTTAACTGTTTCAGAAAACATACAAATGGGGGAGGTTTCAAAGGAATTTGATCAAAAGTCTATAGAGGAGGCTCTAGATAAAGCAGACGCATTGAGTTTTGTAAATAAATATCCTAATAAATTGGATCAAATTCTTTCTGAAAGGTACAAAGGGGGGATTAGACCATCGGAGGGTCAGTGGCAAAAAATCGCAATTGCCAGGTTTTTCTATAGGAACGCCCCAGTCCTAATTTTAGATGAACCCACTGCCTCCATCGATGCAATATCAGAAGCTGAGATATTTAACAATATTTACAAATTCATGAGTGGAAAGACAGTAATTATTATCTCGCACAGATTCTCAACTGTCAGAAACGCAGACAGGATTTTAGTCCTCGATAAAGGCAGAATTATCGAAGAAGGTAGCCACGAAGAGCTCCTAAAGATTAAGGGTAAATACGCACGTATGTATAGACTTCAGGCTAAAGGGTATGTATAATAGCTCCATATGATTATGATTAGACTGGCCAGATTTGGCAGGAAACTTGCTCCATTTTACCGAGTGGTGGCTATTTCTGGTGAAAAAAAAAGGGAAGGTGAGCCTCTTGAAGTTTTGGGCTATTGGAATCCGGCTACCAAAGAAACCAAGATCGACAGTAAAAAAGTGGCCGAGTGGGTCAAAAAAGGAGCACAAATTTCCCCTACAGTTGCCAAACTAATTAAATAACATGCGAGAACTACTTGAATTTTTACTAAAAAGCATTCTTCCCGAGACCAAATATGAGATTGCCGAGGAAGAAGCGGAAGGACGCGTACTTTATACAATTAAAACCGATCAGGAAAATATTGGTATGATTATCGGCAAAGGCGGAAAAATGATAAAGGCCCTCAGAAATATCCTCAAAGTTAAAGCCACACTCGAGAAAAAAGCGGTTTCACTGGAAGTTGCCGAGGCTTAAATTCTTCAATTAAACGGCTCGCTTTTACCAGAACCAACGGAGGCGGGAAGTTCAATAAATAGAGGTTGGTTTAATTTTGCTATCTCTACTATCAGGTTCTTTTCATCATTTGTAAGAGTGCTTAGCTGATCTGTGGTTGAGGGCAAACTTTTTGGAAGCTCAGACCAATATGATTTAACCTGGATATTTGCCCTGACGCCTCCGCCACTTTCATTAATTTTTATTTTGTCAAGAAGTGTCAGCGGGGCAATCATACTGATTGATTCCGCAAAGGCCATTATTTGAGGCCGAACCCCAAGAGCGTCAAATGTTATATCAACCCTTGAAAATCCGTTTGGATCTTTGATTTCCGATCCCCCTTTAATATTTGTCAAAAAAATACCCTGTTCTCCTGCCAGAATTTTAAGCTGAGAAACAACCACTATAGACGAATTCCGGCTTGGAAGGGCAGAAAGAACAAAGTTTGTCCGAGACAGGCTTTCATCAACACTTTCCAAAACAGACAGCTTGGAGGTAAACGCGTCAACATTGCTCTGTGATTTTTGCACCCTGGCCCTCATTTCAGAAATTTTATCCACTCCAAAACGGCCTGCAAATGCAAATAAAATTAAAACCGCCAAAAGCGGAAAAACTGAGTTAACAACAATCTTTACATTTTGCGGTATTTTCATAATAATGGTAATCTAATTCTCAAAAAATCTAAGGCCAACAGAGTACCCACTTAGAGGATTAAAGCTAAAAGCGGTCAAGCTGGCCCTTTTAAACTCACTTTTTGTCTTTACCGATCCAAGAAAGTTGTTTAAATCCGAACCGGATTTAAAAATAAGCGACAAGTCTGTTTTTTTTAGATCCAAACTAAGTTCTGTTAGAACCGTCCCTTCGGGAAGAGATGCTACAATCCCTTCGATTTTGTTAAGATTTTTTTGTACGGAAGGAGTTGATTGCACTTTCAAGATTCTGGCCAAACGGTCTTTGATAAGAACTATTCTTTGCTCTCGGGATTCCTGCGATTTAATCCTTGCCTTGAGGCTTTCTTCCTGCGTGCTCAGACCGGTAAGCTTTATTGATGAATAAACTAAAAATCCGGATACGCCAAGAATAAAAAACAGGAATATTCCCAAAGCAATAATTCCAAAAGATTTTATAGATTTTAAAGTTTTTCCCAAACCCCCGGAAACTACTGCTCCCTGGGGTAATAAATTTAATTTCACAGCCATATGTTATTCCTCTCTCATAGCAAGGCCAACAGCTACTGAATAAAGCGGCGCATAGGGGCTGAGTTTTTTGGCAATATCCGCGTCAATTCCCACTTTGCCAAAAGGATTGGCAACCTGGACTTCAATTCCTAAAAGGGTTGTAAGCATGGTAATAATGTCAGGCATTCCGGACGAGCCCCCCGAAACAAAAATTGCCGAAGGGGCTTCGCCCTTTTCCTCTGTTTGATAATAGTGAATTGCCTTTTTAATTTCATCAACTGCTAAGCGGAGTATTGGCTCAAGCGCGCCTTTCACTTTACCTTCAAGCTGTTTATCAGATAAACCGTAAGTTTTTTTGTATTCCTCTGCCTGCTGTTGATTAACTCCCAATGTTTGGGCAACAGCTCTTGTGAATGCCTCTCCGGCAATCGGAATGGAACGGGAGAATGATAGCAGTGTATTTTTTGCGATCGCGATATCTGTAGAGTTTGCGCCAAAATCGAGAAGCAGTACGGTTTTTCCGAGCGGAGCAAGGGACCTACTGAGCGCAATTAGCTCTGTTTCAACCGCAATGGGGTTTAAGCCCGCCGCAATTATTACTTTTGTATATTTTTCAACCATTACGCGGGGGGCAGCTACTAATAAAACTTGAACGCCAGGCGGCGTTCCCGTTTCATTCCTCTCAAGAATTGTGTGTTGAATAATGGCTTCGCTAATTGGAATTGGAATATACTGTTCCGATTCCCATTTTATGGCCGAGGCAATTTCGGCATCTGTCAGAAGGGGAAATCTAATTGTCCGGGTGAATACCTGCGATTCGGGGATGGAAATGTTTACGTCTTTTGACGATACTCCCGCTTCTTTGTGGAATTTTTTAATAATCCCAGCCACCTCCGCAATCTCTTTATCATCTACAAGTTTGTCAACAGGAGTGCCGGAGTATCCTACAATTCCCGAGGCCAGCAAGGAAAATCCCTGGGCAGATTTTTCCAGTTCTACAATTTTGATTGATTTACTTCCAATGTCTATTCCAACCATATGAGCAGAGGTTCTTTATCCATAGTAAATTATAAAATGATGGAGTTCAAGAGGCGGTCACTTTGTAACCCCGTTACCGGAGAAAACTACACTTTCAAAAATGCTTGGTGCTTCCGGCCAACCCTGGAAAACTTCCAGTCTGCGGTTACTCTCTCCCGCAACACCTGATGAGTTAACTTTAAGTCCCTGCGAGGGGAGCATTGTTCCGCCGGCTCCACTTACATCAAATGCAATTTTGTGATTGGCATCTGTATTATAAAACATTCTTACTTTTGCAAACTGCAAACCTTTGTCAACATTGTAAGACCCTGCCGGAATGCCAAGAGAAGCAAAACTTATATTTTTACTAAAAGCAAAATTTTCCCCTTCAATATCTGTGCATCCCGCGCCATCAGGAGCTGCAAAAGCATTTGCCGATCTTCTTCCTGCGTTGGGATCGTATGCACCTCTTGCGATTCTGGCGGTTGCCGCGCTTCCGGGAGTAGTTTCATAAAAAAGAGTGAATTCAATTGCCGGAGTTGTCCCCACAATTGCGGAGGTTCCTTCTTTGCCCCAGCAAACTTTAATGCTACCACCCCGGTAGCAAGGGTGAGTCGCATCACAAAGAGTGTTGGAATCCGTGTCGTGTCCTATAAACCAAACAGTTCCGGATTCTCCTGAAGTCAAACTTAGAGGGTAGACAAAAGAGGGAAGTCCCACTGCAAAATCGCTAACTGCAGAGGTGTACGAGGCGTTGCCAATATCAGAGGCGCTTCCCACACCCACAACCAATGCGTTCTCAACCCCGGCCTCGGCTGCCGAAAAGGCGCGCACAGCCTCCTCCTCGCGGGAAGAAACTGCAATATCCGTAATCGACCTGCTAAGAATAAAAAGAACCAAAGTCAAAACAACAGCCAAGGAAAGAAGAACAAGTACTAGTGCCTGTCCTTTTTCGTAAACTTTTACCACAATTAAATATAGCAAGTGGGGAGAAAAAATACAATAAAATGCAAAAAGTAAATCCTGTCAAAATCCTGTCAACACCGGGGGTTGACGGCAGGTCAACTATCCATACGTGAGACAAAAGCAAGAGAACGCTGATATGCTGCCTGATCAAA
>JBBTZE010000026.1:0-4915 GCA_038061545.1 Patescibacteria group bacterium
TGTTCAATTAGTTCGTAAACATGACGTTCTGGGGCGTCGTGAAAAAGTTTTTGATGTTCCATCGCCAGTTTGTGCGAATTTATATGAACCCGTGCCTGTTCCCCTTGGAAAGGGAGAATCTGTAGTTGTTTATGATGCAAAGGGAAATGTCGTAATGCAAAGTTAACTGTCGCTTTTACAGAATAGTGAAAATTCGCAGCCCATTTGGCAGAACATGTGACCCGAGCATTTGAATTCACTCTTTTCTATTTCTTCCCTCACTTTAAAAATTTCCTCGACAGCTTTTTCTAAATCCTTTACTGTTCTGGTTGTAGAAATTTTTTCCTGAGAATCCAGATAATATAAAGATAACTTGACCTGTTCCGGTTTTTTACCAAATGGAAGATCCGGAATTTTTGTAGCTGCTAAAGCGTAAAAACTGAGTTGTAAATTCTTATTTACCTCGCTCTGCGAGGGAATCGTTGCTCCGGTTTTATAATCAATAATTTCTATTGTCCCGTCCGCAAGTTTATCTATCCTATCCACTGTTCCCCCAATCTTAAGATTATTTCCAAGTGGTATTATAAACTTTTGTTCCATCGCAATCGGTAAATTTTTGGCATTAAAATTATTTTTCAAGAATCCAACCAAATAATCTTTACCTTTTTTCAGGAATTCCCCTTCTTGTTTCTTGGAAATAAATCCTTCTGAAACCCAATTTCTTTCAAGTAGTTTATACACCAATTTGTCATTTGGTATTTGCTTATTTGAAATTCCCTCAAAGAGCTCTTTGAGGGTCGCATGCATTGCCGTTCCAAAACTTTGGGATGCAGAGGGCGGTGTTGGCAGACTATATATATAGCGTAATTTGTAATGCATCGGGCAAGTTTGGAAAGTCTCTATCTGACTATATGATAAATAGTCAATGTGGATAGGTTGTGTGTCGTGAGTAGTGAGATTGGTCTCTAGGGTCGGTTTATAGTCGACAAAACTTAACTGTTCCCCTCTCACCACTGACATCCCACTACCAATCATTTTGTCACCCAATGCTTCATATACAAATGGTGACAACTTCTTCTCCCTCTTCCCTTCTCCGTAATAATCTGCTGCAGTTAAAAATAATTTTTCTTTGGCGCGGGTCATCCCCACATAAAAAAGTCTACGTTCTTCCTGCTGGTGAAAATCCCCCACCGGCAAAACCTCTTTGATGAGCGCATCGGGAATTGGAATTTGTTCACGCCGTTCCATGCTTGGAAATCTTTGTGCCACCAAGTTCACAAGAAATACGATAGGAAACTCCAGTCCCTTTGCAGAATGAACCGTCAGAATATTTACAGCATTTATTTCTGTCCAGTCTTCGTTTGTAGCTAACGGAGACTCTCCAAGTTCCATTGAAAGATCGAGCCAGTCAACAACTGTGGTAACACTAGAATCTTCGTGATCGGCTTCGTAGGATTTTAATTTATCAAAAAGTTTGGAGATGTTTTTGGCTCTTTTCTCTGCTTCTGCGGTTTCAGGTGAAAGAAGTTTTTGTAAAAGTCCCGTTTCTTCCAAGAAAAAATAAAGAAGTTGACCAGCGGAATCTTTTTTGCTCTTTTCCAAATGTTTATTAATTAGATCAGTTAATGATTTAACTTTTTCACTCCCTTTTTCTTCTGCCGCCTCAAATAAACTTGTGTGATTTTTGCGGACATAATTTCCCAACTCCGAAAGTTCCCTCCCGGAAATTCCAAAATAATCTATTGAAAGTAATCTGTAAAAAGAAACCGAGTCGGTAAAATCATATAAAACTTTGAGGTAAGAAATTAAATCAATAATTTCTGCTTGTTTAAAAAGTCTGCCGGGACCAAGGAACTGAAACGGAATTCCGTTTCTTCCTAAGGCTCTCATTATTGGTTCAGAGTGATTATTAGCACGGACTAAAATTGCGAAGTCTTTGTATTGATATTTGAATTCTTTTTGAAGATCTAAGATTTTCTTTGCAATTAAGTCCGATTCGTTCTCTACTCTATCTGTGTGAATAAATTCTATTTCTGCACCATCCTTTGCAACTTGGGAAACAAGTCTTTTGTCGATTTTTTCAACAACCTCCAACCTGTCCGGATTATTGTGCTCAATTAAATCGTGGCTTCTATCAAGAATTTCCTGAGTTGAGCGATAGTTTTTGGTGAGTACTATTACTTTTGTTTTTGGAAAGTTTTTTCTGAACTGAATAATGTTAGAAACAGCTGCGCCGCGAAATCTATAAACCGATTGATCATCATCCCCCACTACATTAATGTTTTTATTTTTTCCGGAAAGAAGAATTGCCAATTCATTCTGCGCAAAGTTTGTGTCTTGGAATTCATCTACCAGTAAATATTTAAATTGTTTTTGATAATTGGCCAATATATTTTTCCTGTCGCGAAACAACTTTAGAGTTTTAACAATTACATCTCCAAAATCCATTAGTGCCTCTTTTGTTTTAATTTCATCGTATGCCTTATAAGCTTTTGAGAGTTCTTGCCATTTTTCAATTTCTATTTTGTCATCAGGGTTTTTTGGTTTTTGTTTTTTAACCCAATCGGCATAATCGTTTGGAGAAATATCCTCATCCTGAAGACGCGAAAAATGTTGGAGCATCCCACTCAAAAATTTATTTGGATTTCCAAGGGGGCGAAAATAATTTAGTTCCAGTTTAAAAAGATTTTTCCGCAAGATTTGAACACTTTCTGCCTCCGTCATTAATTTATATTTCGGGTCAAGTCCAATATGAAGCGCCTCGCGCCTTAGTATCCGATCGCAGAAAGAATGAAAAGTCATAACCCACATTTGGGTGTAGCCGTAAGGCATAGCTACATCAATCCGTTCTTCCATCTCTCTGGCCGCTTTCTCAGTAAAAGTTAATGCTAAAATTTCCTCGGCTTTAGCTTTTTTGGAGAATATCAGATATTTGATGCGCTCCGTTATAACTGTCGTCTTTCCCGTTCCGGCACCTGCAATAATCAAAAGCGGTCCATCACCAAATTTAATCGCATCCTGTTGTTCTTTGTTTAGTTTTAAATTTGAGGTCTTATCCACGAGGCCATTGTAGCATGTAAACCACTATTCCAATTCTTTTTTACTCCCACCAATCATTTGAGTGGAACTAATCTTCTGACCTAAAGTAGTAAATGATGAAAAAACATTGCTCATCATGTTGTAAGCGTTATTCAAATGTTTTTGAAGTGTCGAAAGATTTTCCTCCACTTTTCCATAATCTTTTTGGATGGCGCGTAAAATTCTAAAAACTTCTTTAGATTTTAGTTCCAGATCTTTGCCTTCAAAAGAAAGAAGAAGTACTTGAAGATGGGCATATAAAGTGTTTGGGGAAACGGGGTAGACTCGCATTCTTCTGGCAAATGTGGAAAGCTCGGGAATGTTAACTACTTCATAATAAACTGCTTCCGAGGGAATATACATCAGGGCAAAATCCATCGTCCCCTCTTCCGGTAAAATATATTTCCTGGAAATATCATCTATGTGTTTTTTAACATCCTGTATCAGTTGTTTCTTTCCTGTTGCTCTTTCTGCTTCAGTCTCCCCTTTTACCATGACGTTGAAGTTCTCCATGGGGAATTTGGAATCTATGCAAAGAAGTCCCGCGTCTGTCTTTAAAACTGCATCCACCTTCATTCCGCTTTTAAACGGATACTGCAGGTGAAAAGCGTTTTTTGGGAAAGTCTGCCCTATCATTTCTTTTAGTACTTCCTCCCCGAGTCCCCCGCGAAGCTTTGGTGACTGCAAAAAATCCTGAAGAGTTCTAATTCCTTTCCCGATTTCGCTCATCTCTCCCAAGTTACGCTGGACTTGGGAAATTACCCTTGCGGCGTTATCTAATCTTTCATTAACCGCCTGTGTGTTTTTTTGAAGTGATGATAATAAATCGCGCCTATCCTCCCGCGAGCCACTTTGTAAAGTTTTAATTATCTCGAGTAACTCGTCGGATGGCTTTTGCGATTCTTTAAGATCTATCAATTTTTTATTAATAAAAATGGCAACGATAACTAATGCGGCAAGAGTTATAATTAGAACGATTGTAGGATCCATGATTAGATATTCTAACACCAAAGCCCGCAGGAAAGAACAAAATTTAAAGAGGAAAAACTTTTTGCCAACCCTCCTTTTGATAATTTTACTTTGGTTATTGCTATTCGGACTTATTTATTTTGTTGATCCTACTCTTTTTGGAGCACTCCCCGCTTTCTTCATTTTAGTTTTTGCCTCATTACTTTTTACTTTCTCCTTGATCTTCGCTAACTCGCGACAAGGTTTGATACTCACTTCGACAATTACAATATTCCTCATCCTCTCTTACTTAGGAGTTGGAAATATACTTAATGTTCTTCTTCTGTCTGGCGTAGCGATATCAATCGAGCTATACTTGGCCAGAAAATAACGGATGAATCCAACATTAAAAAAAGAGATTGTAAAAACATTCTTCCAAACATTAACCGACCTCAAAGATCAAGGCAAACTGGAAATCTTCATTAGAGATTTTTTAACTGAGGAAGAAATGAACCAATTAACCAAAAGGTTGGCAATAATTTATTGGTTAAGAAAGAAAAGAGATGAAGAAAATATCGCCGAAAATCTAAAAGTCACTAAAAAAGAAATAACCGAAGCCATTAAACTAATGGAAAAAGATGGAATCAAAGCCGCAATCAAAAACCTGGAAGCTGAAGAATGGGCCAACGTCTGGGCGGAGAAGATCAAGAAATTCACAAAGAAGTAGCTTCAAACACACTTCAGGTTGTACAATATGACCAATGGACAAGAAATATTACATAACGACCACGCTTCCATATGTTAATGCCGATATACATTATTGACTTATTCCAGAATCAAGAATAGTATTAATTGTGGCTTTAGAATCAAAATTCTCCTTCAAAAATTTATACGATTTGTATATTAATAA
>JBBTZE010000027.1:0-2464 GCA_038061545.1 Patescibacteria group bacterium
CAACCCAGCTTGCAGTAATTTCACCACTTCCCGAATCTCCCGCAGAAAAGGCGGGTGTAAAGGCCGGAGACTATATTGTTCAAATAAAAGATGAAGGTAAGAATTTGGACATTAATACTTCCGGCATGCTTCTCCCGGATGCAGTCAAGGCCATTCGTGGTAAAGCTGGAACAAAGGTAACGCTTACACTTGTTCGTGACGGCGCAGATAAGCCAATTGAGGTAGAAATCACAAGAGCCAAGCTTGATGTTCCGTCTGTTGTCATAAAATTTGTTGGAGACGGTGAAGAAATTGCCCACATTAGAATCAATAAATTTACAGGAGATACGGTTAAGGAATGGAATGAAGCTGTGTCTGAATATCTTAAAAATCCAAAAGCCAAGGGAATTGTGCTTGACCTAAGAAATGACCCTGGTGGCTACATGCAGGCAGCAATTGATGTGGCCAGCGACTTTATTCCAACCGGAAAAGTGGCAGTAATTGAGGAAAGGGGAGATGGTAAAAGAACAGAGTATAAGGTTGAGAGATACGGAAAACTCCTTAAAGTTCCAATTATAGTTTTAGTGAACGGTGGAAGTGCATCGGCTTCCGAGATTTTGGCAGGGGCTCTCCGTGACCAAAGAAGCATAAAATTATTTGGTGAAAAGTCGTTTGGCAAAGGAACCATCCAGGAACCTGTGGAAATTAGTGGTGGCGCGGGACTGCATGTTACTGTTGCCAAATGGCTTACTCCGAACGGCACTTGGGTGCATGATAAAGGTCTAGTACCCGATACAGAGGTAAAAGATGATGAGGCAACTGCGGATATAGACGAACAACTTCAGGCAGCAATAAAGGCTTTGGAGTAGTACTGTACCTTGGCTGATTTTTCGTTAGAAAAAAATGATGAATGATTTCATCAGCCAAGGTACGACTTTTGAGTTCCTAGAGATATTCAAGTATCGCGAAAATCACAGCTGCTGCGATAACAACAACCCCAGAGATAAATATAACAGCCTGTGCTGTCGACATCATCTTGTCTTGATCGATTCCAGGATCCTCATATTGACCTTCGTGCGTATTTTCTTCCATTTCAAACTCCTTTTGATCAGATTCTCAGGGCAAGTCCTGAGTTGGTAAAAGATAACGCTTCAACCTATAATTATATACCTATTTGTCAAGAAATTCCCCTATTTGAAGCCATAATTGCATTTTTTCTCATTTGGTATAACATTCAGTCATGAGCGATGAAATATTAAAAGATGAAATATTCAAAAATGATGGGGATTTAAAGAAGGCCGGATATGTAAATGTAGCACCAGAAATAGTTGCAGGTTTGATGACAAATGAACACAAACTTGCATTAACCGGTTTGCTAATTGAAGAAGCGGATTTTGGTGCGGGTTATAGAACCTTTATATCAGCCGATGGAAAAGTGGCGATAGTGGTTCCTGTTCAATCTTCATGGCCGAACCAGGTGAATGTAATCAGCTTCAAATTGGACAAGCCTCTGGCGGTTTAAACAATTGTTTTTGTGAGCTCGAAAACCTTATCTAGGTTTCCATCCATAATCATTTCCAAATTACCCCAATTTTTGCCCAGTCTGTGGTCTGTGATTCTGTCCTGAGGATAGTTGTAAGTTCTAATTTTCTCGGCTCTTTCTCCGCGCCCAATTATACTGCGGTACCCCGCAACTTCTTTCATTTTTCTTGTCTCCTCCAGCTCCCACAAGCGGGATCTGAGCAAGGATAGGGCAATCTGACGGTTTGCCTCTTGGAAACGCTCTTCACGAGCTTCTACGACTATTCCTGAAGGCCTATGGGTTAGTTGTACCGCAGTTGACACTTTGTTTACGTTTTGGCCTCCGTGGCCGCCGCCTGTTGTGAATTTCCAGTCAAGATCACCCTGATTAATTTGAATCTCGTTTTCCTTGATTTCCGGGAGAACTATGACTGCGGCGGTTGAGGTATGAATTCGGCCACGCTTTTCTGTTTCAGGCACTCTTTGGACACGGTGTACTCCTGATTCATTTTTAAGAATATCAAAGACTCCCGGGCCTGTTATTTTAGCAGTCTTTTCGTTGGCGATGCCCGCTTTCCAGTTCTTTTTGGTAGCGTAGCGGATGTACATTCGGAGGAGATCTGTGCCCCAGATTTTGGCTTCATCACCACCCGTAGCGCCACGGATTTCGAGATATGCTGTTTGGGGATGATCATTATTCATAACTTACCCTTTCCTTAGCTCGGCTAAGGACTCAGGTCTTCCCGCTTCCTCAGCCAGTTTCTTCTCCTTTTTGAGCTTTCTTTTTTCGGTTTTGCTCATGATTTTCTTTCCGGCTCCGGCTAGCTTGGAGTTGAACGCATCAACACGACCGGCCGTATCCACAAACTTCATGTTCCCGGTATAGAATGGGTGACAGTTATAGCAAATTTCGACCTTGAGTTCATGAACAGCTTCGCCCACTGTGAATACGTTTCCGCAGGCA
>JBBTZE010000028.1:0-2708 GCA_038061545.1 Patescibacteria group bacterium
CGCTCTTTTGCGAGCTCAGGGTGCGCCCCAAAAGGAGAGTAGGTGGATGGTCTTTGGGGTAGTCCCGCCAAAAGTGCGGCTTCGGCAAGAGTCAGGTTTTTTGATGACTTATTAAAATAAGTTTCAGAAGCCGCCTCAATTCCGTAAGATGTTCCACCGTAGGGGATTTGGTTAAGATACATTTCCAGTATTTGATCTTTTGTATAGATGCCCTCAACGACCGTTGTTAATACAAACTCTCTAAGTTTTCTTCTGATAGTCCGCTCAGGAGTGAGGAGGCCGTTTTTAACAAGCTGTTGAGTGATTGTGGAGCCCCCTTCAAGCTTTCTTTCTGCAACTATTTTATAAATTGCCCTAAGTATTCCGGTGAAAGAAAATCCCCGGTGCTTATAGAAATCTTTATCTTCAATAGAAATTGTTGCTTCTCTTATATTTTCAGGAACATCGGAGAGCTTTACAGGTGTTCTTCTTTTTTCGGAAAAAATTTCATAAATTAACTTTCCGTTTCTATCAAATAATTTAGTGGAAACAGGAATATCAGGGGAGGTGAGCTTGGTGGGCAAGGGAATTCCCCAAAATAAGTACAGAGACAGTGAGATTAGAATTGAGAAGAAGATAATTTTTTTTCGTCCATGTACAGTTTTTAGACTATATATGAATGTTAGCCAAACATTTACAAAAAATTGTTTCATTTAGGCAATTATATCATTTACTTATAGGCGCAAACGCTGTTAAAATTTAGCTGTGGACAGCTTAATACAAAAAGTTTGGTGGGATTATTTGGGGAAAGATCTTCAACAACTTCTTGAGACCTCGTTTGTGCTTTTTGAAAAAGTAAGTACTTGGGAGGAGAAACTGATTGATTACTCATTCGTGGTTTTTCCGGCTGCAAAGGCATATGAGGGTTTTTTGAAAAAGTTATTTTATGAGATGGAATTTATTACAAAAGAGGATTATGAGGGGAAACATTTAAGAATTGGAAAAGAGTTAAATCCCTACTTACCAAAAAAAATTGAAAGCGCAGGTGTTTATCCCAAACTTATTAAATATTGCGGGGGAGAGGATTTGGGACTTTTGCTTTGGGATACATGGAAAATAAGCCGTAACCTAACATTCCACTATTTTCCAAATGAAAAAAATGCCATAACGCTTTGGGAAGCGGGGGACAGACTCGAGATGATAGTTTCGGCAATTGATATGGCGTTTAAAGGATGTAAAATAGATAGTAGGTAATGTTTGCCCTATGCCCAAAAAAGAGGTAATTTTAAAACATTTAACAATTTATTCTGCCTACCTGATTACTGTTTGGTGTTTTTACAGATTCCTTTTTAAGTTCCCCGATGAAGTTGAAGAATTGGTGATTAAACCCATTATTTGGCTGTTGCCTGTTTTTTATATTGTTGGTCGTGAGAAAACGAAGCTGGATTCACTTGGCATTACTTTTAAAAATTTATTCCCTTCAATATATCTGGCCTTAGGACTTGGCGCGTTTTTTGTACTTGAGGCGGTTATAGTCAATATACTTAAATACGGAAAGTTAAATTTTGGGGCAAACCTGGGAGATCTGCCGCTTATGGCCACACTGGGACTTTCATTTGCAACCTCAATCTCTGAAGAGATTGCCTACAGAGGCTACATTTTTGGAAGGCTCTGGTACGTGCTTAAAAATGAATGGATAGCAAATGCTATTACAACAATTCTTTGGGTGGCGATTCATATTCCGATAGCATTTGTCGTTTGGAAGCTGAATTTGTCCGCCGGTTTAATATACCTGGTCCTTACTGGCATTTTTGGAATTGGGTCGGCATTTGTTTTTGCAAGGACAAAAAATATTTGGTCTTCGATTTTTCTCCACGTTTTGTGGGAATGGCCTATCATATTATTTAGATAAATATTCACTTTTCATTCTTTGCTCGCTCAAAGAATGAAACAAGAAAGAGCGCGCTAGTGTTCATTAGCCATTTCCTTGTTTCGCTCATGTTTTGCAAAAGAACTCTCCTTGCGTCAAGCGCAAGGTCAGACATACTTTTGCTTTTTGGTATTCGCTCACTCGGTCAAGGCTTCTTCACACACGCTTATTGGGAACTCTTATGCTATAATCATGCCAGAAAGTTCGCACCCTATATTTAAAGAAAGCGAGGAAGCATGAATTGGATTAAAAATCTAGGTTCGAAAAAGTTGGGTGATTTAACCAACGCGGAGCGGTATGGTGTCATTTTGATCTTAATCATTGGAATGACTCTTGCCAATTGGTTTATTAATCAACTTTCGCAATGGGGGCACATTGTTCTTCTTCTCGTTTCAATCGGAATTCTGATCGCTGCTTTCGCCTACGAAGTTGTTCGATGGTTGATGAACATCCGAAAGAAACATTAAAAATAAAGAGGAGTGGCTGCTCACCAATCATTTTTCTTTCTTGATTGTAAAGCTTATTACCACTGCTCTTTGAGTTATTAGATAATTGATAATTCAAAGAGTGGTAATAAGTAGGTAAAAATTAAGACCCCAAATTATGTGAATGCACATTAGGAGGGGTCTTTTTTGTGTAAGGAAACTTGACCCCAGTAGGAATTTCGCATTCGCCTTTTCAATACTATTCGTATACGGTTTATGCCAAATTCTGACGGGGTCTGCGCCAAGTTTTGAACTTGGCCGTACGAGGTAACTAGATATGGGACACTAAGTACTCTTCAGGTGTCAAATAATTC
>JBBTZE010000029.1:0-7496 GCA_038061545.1 Patescibacteria group bacterium
ACCTTTGCCAGAAATCATTGCCCAAGGGGTTTTGAGCATTATGAGAAAATCCAAAAAAAGTGACTTTTTCCTAGCATAATAAGCATCCATTTCAACTCTCTTTTCAAAACCTACATCGCTTCTTCCGGAAACTTGCCAAAAACCTGTGATTCCGGGTTTTACTGTAAGCATATCCCCAACATATTTTTCTGTGCCGGGGAACCTCCTTTGCTGTTCCTCAAGCTCCTCCTGTAAATATGGTCTGGGGCCTACTAAACTCATATCTCCTCTTAAAACATTAACCAGCTGTGGCATTTCATCAATAGAATATTTTCTTATAAATCTTCCTCCTGGCAAAATTCTCGGATCATTTGTGGGTTTCCAACTTCCGTCTGCTCTCTTTTGTAAATGAGCAGTTTTATATCTTGGATCTGTTTTTTCCAAAACGTCTGCCCTGTCAAGCATCGATCGAAATTTAAAAAGTCTAAAAACCTTCCCCTTTTTCCCAAGGCGTCTCATGTGAGAGTTTTCTTTATCAACCAGTACGGGGCCCGGAGAACTAAACTTAATTGCAATGGAAGTGACAAAAAGAATGGGTGAAAACAAGATTAAAAGAAAAATTGAGGCCAAAATATCTATTGTTCGTTTCACAACTTCGTATGTCATGTGTGGGAATTATACACTAAGTGAGCGCCAACTTTCTGTTTTTGATTTCCTTAAGGGCCTCACCAACCTGCCCCGATTGGTTTTTTTGACAAACCAGAAGGACGTCTCCGGTATCTATTATGACCAGGTTGTCCACGCCAACTAATGCAACTATTTTATTAAGGTCGTCCAGCTTTACAAAATTGTTTTTACCGCTCATGTCAACTATGTTTTCTGTTGTTTTATATAATCCTTTTTCTTTTAGATATTTATCCAAAGATTCAAAAGTGCCAAAATCTGTCCAAGTAAATGGCAGTTCAACTACCAATGCTTCTCCTGCGGCGTAAACCTGTTGAGTAACGTCCTCAATTGGTCCTTCCGGCATTTTGGCATATTCAACCTTTATATCCCCTCCACCCACTATTTTCATCAATGGCTCATACCATTCAGGTTTATATTTTTGGAGCATGGCCAGAAGATTTTTGGGTGTCATACATGTGTGGTTTGTGTGGGCTAAAGCATTATCTTCTGCAATTAACGCCTCCGTTTGTTCTTTTGTACTTCGCCAAATAAATTTATCAACTTTATATACACCAACATCACCCTCTGATGTGACTCTTTCTCCTTTAACCAAATAGTCAATTCCCATAATTGAATACTTGGGTTTAAATCCACCGGTAATATATTTAGTTTCTTTTCTCGCAAGAGCGTCACAAGCCATCATCATTTTGATAAAACTCTCGACTGGTTCTCTTAAATCGTCCACCTGAACAATCATAAATGGCTCATCGGCAAGGCCTTTTTTATACAAAAACGCAGCGATTAGCCCTGTCGCAGGCCCTTGATTTCTCATTTCTGGTTCAACAATGAAGTTTCCAATTGGTATTTCCGGCACTTGTTTCTGGGCCATTGGTACTTGATCCTCATTAGTTGAAACATAAATTTCCTCAGATTTAAACTGAGTCCTTAAAGCTTCGTAATTCATTTGGAACAATGATTTATCACCAATTAAAGGAAGAAAGTGTTTTGGTTTATGCTGACGGCTGATTGGCCATAACTTAGTGCCAAATCCACCACAAATAATGACAGGTATCATATATGTTTTAGAAATTCTTTTTTAAAAGCGGCTTTTGAAAACTTTTTAGCATTTTTGACCAGGTACTTATGATTAAAAACCATTTTCTTGAATTTTGCAATTGCGCGAGTCAAACTTGCAACATTTTGTTTATCAAAAAGCACCCCGGTTTTGCCGTCAATTACAGTGTCGGTTGCCCCTCCCTTTCTAAAAGCAATTACAGGAGTCCCAACGGCTTGTGCCTCGACAGAAACGATACCAAAGTCTTCCTCCTGAGGCATAATCAAAGCTTTTGCATTTTGATAATGTTTCACCAACTCTTTTTCTGAAACCTGTCCCACAAACTTAATGTTATTCTTAGACTTAGACTTCAATCTTTTTTCCTCCCTTCCTGTTCCAACAATAATTAATGGAAGTCCTAATTTATTGAACACATCAATTGCCAAATCAACCCTTTTATACCCAACTAAACGACTAACTATCAAATAGAACTTTCTATCTTTTGCTACAGTGCTACCAGGGCTCTGACTGGCCAAGCTTTGCTTACGTAGCACTGTAGCATTGACTGGGGGAAAGACTATTTCCGAACGTCTTTTATAATATTTTTTAATTCTTTTTTGTACTTCTGTTGAAATGGCAATCATTACATCAGGTCTTTTTGATGCCTTTTTGTCCCATTTTTTAAGGTATGAGGTAATGGGTTTTGTAAATACTTTAAAGGCCTGGCCTTTAAAGTATTGATCCTCATGGCTCCAAAGATAGCGGGTAGGGGTTAGGCAGTAGCAAATATGCAAGGTTCCGAACCTTGTTTTTATACCTTTAGCAGCTTCTGAAGTAACTGATATAACCAAATCAAAATCAGAAAAATCAAAAGATTCGAAGGCCAGAGGCATTAGGGATGCCAAAAATTCATGATTAGATTTTGCAAATGGAATTTTTTGAATAAAAGAAGTTATGATTTTTGGAAATACTTTTGCCCAAATGGCCTCTTTTTCATCATAAACTGAAGTGTAAAGAGGCGCATCCGGGAACATTTCATGAAGAGTCAAAAGTACACGCTCTGCCCCGCCCCATTTATTTACGCGGTCATATACTAAGGCTACCTTCTTTTTTGTAGATTTCGAGTGTCTCACGCGCCATTTTAGCCCAAGAATATCTTTTTACAAACTTTTGGGCAGATTTAATTCTTTTTTCTTTTTCAGATTTACTCATATTTAATGCTTTTTGTATTACCTCAGCCATCGATCCAATATCATTGGGGTCAAAATACAATGCCGCATTCCCATACACTTCTTTGAAAACTTTTATATCTGACGCAATTAGTAGGGTTCCAGCAGATATTGCCTCAAGTCCGGGAAGTCCGAACCCCTCAGAAAGTGATGGAAAAACAAACGCCTCTGAATTTTTGTATAAATATCCTAATTTATCGTCAGGCACAAATCCCAATAGTTTTACATATTTTTCGGCTTCAAGAGATTTTATGGTTTTTTCCAACCTTTGAGTAAAAATATTCCTCGAGGATGAAATCGCCAAATTTACTGATTGATTATATTTTATGTTCAATAATTTTACAGCTTTTATTAAATTTATTAAATTTTTGTGCGGGTATGCGTTTCCTGCATAAAAAAAGTAAGGTTTTACAATCTTCATCTTCCCGCTTCCAATCTTTACGTCAAAACCTTCATATGTCACAGAAACTTTTTTGGCATCGAGATTGTAAAAATCAGATAATTCAATTTTTATAGTATTTGAAGGAACAATTATTTTCTTTGAATTTCTGACAGCTGCATCAAACACGGTTCTATAACCCACTCTCTTAACTAGGTAAACAGGGGCGGGAAGAGTGGTGGCTTCAAATCCTTTTTGAGAATGCATCAGAAGATCGTGAATTGTAACAACATATTTATCTTTATAAAATACGGGGACATTGAAATGTAAAAAATGAACCAAATCTGGTTTTTGTGCTTTTATTAACTTTGGAAGTTTTATTTGTTCTTCAAAACTGTAGTGATCGATATCTGCCAAAACTTTTTTCCAATTTGAAGGCAATTCTAATGAGTCAAAATATTTTTTTCTCAAAAGTAGAATATATTCATTTTTTGAATCAATCTTGCAAAGTTCGGAAACCAGGTTCATTGAATACCTGCCAATACCTGCATTTTCCAAACCATAAAACCTTGCATCAATGAGTATCTTCATTATTATGATAATTTTGCTTCAACAAATCTAATAATTTTTAATAATTTAATTCCGGTTAACACCAAATAATTAATAAAAAATGGATAATTGTTCCAGAGATTCTTCTTATAAAAATATTCCATTGAATTTACCCCCTCCATTCTTCGCTTTATCTGGGTATCTGTAAGTTTTACTCTGGATGCTTTCTTTAAATGCGTGATTGAAACTTCGGGATAGTATATTACCCTATATCCCGCCTTTTTTATTTGAAAGCTTAAATCCAAATCTTCCCCATCAAAAATAAATTTTTCATCAAGCCAACCTACTTTATCTAAAATTTTTTTTCTCGTCAAAAAGAACGCACCCTCAATGGCATCTACTTCGTGTGTTTCGTTTGACGAAATGTCTTCGTACCAATACTTATTTCCGTTCCCCAAAAATAAACGGTTGAAAGAAATCCAAGGAGTAGGAAATCTTCTTCTTGCGTCCTTGTCCGACTCACCACTGGCAAGAACAAGTTTGCATGTTAGCGCGCCAACTTCGTTATGTTTTTCAATGTAATCAACGGTTTTTTCAAGGGTATTTTTATGAACTAAAGTGTCGGAATTTAGTAAAAGCACAAACTCGCCTTTGACAATATCCTTAGCTCTATTGTTTCCATTAGAAAAACTAATATTCTCGCCTGTAATAAGTCTAACCCATGGAAACTTTGCTCTAACCATTTCGGAGCTTCCATCAATTGACGAGTTGTCAGACACCACAACTTCATAAGCCAACTTTTGGGTATTTGCTTTTATTGATTCAAGACAATTCTTAAGTAAATCCCTGGTGTTGTAATTAAGGATTATTATTGATAATTTTGGCTTCATCATATACTTTGTTTAGTTTATCGACAATTGTCCTCCAGTCAAAATTTTCCTTTACAAATATTTTTCCCGACTTACTTATTTTAACCGACAACTTTTGATCGTTTAGTAGTTTTACTACATAACTCGATAAATCTTTCATTTTTGGAGAAACCAATGCGTGGACTCCTGGTGTCAGATTAAGTCCCGCAACGCCAACAGGAGTTGAAACAACGGGAAGGCCTGAGGCCAGGGCCTCCAGAACCTTAAGCCTTGTCCCCCCAGGGCCTCTTATTGGAGTAACCAAAACCGCAGAGGCCTTGTAGATGTCCCTATTGTCCTCAATCGATTCGCTGATTTCGATATCGTTATCAATCTTGCTGTATTCAATTATTTCCGGTGGAACATTTCTGCCGCTAATCCAAAGTTTTACATTTTTAACTTTACTTTTTATCTCCGGCCAAACTTCGTGAACCAGTAGGTTGACTGCTTCCACATTTTGCATCCATTTATAATTTCCGTGATAAAGAATTCTTGGGGGAAATTTCTTTGCAACATGCTTCGCATTGAAAAAATCTAAGTCAACCCCGTTTGGGATTACTCCAATCTCACGGTTAGGAAGTTCTTTTTGCATAACGTTTTTATCTTCATCGGAAACTGCAAATAGTCTGCTCGCGCGACGCCAATAAAATTTTTCCCAAAATTTAAGTTTTAAAATATCAAATTGATATATAAATTTAAAAATTGACAGGACCTCGTGATCAACGTAATGCTGATAAACGGAGTATTCAATGGTTGGCTCAACCAAAATAATGGGTATTTTTGTTTTCGGTATATGCGGCATAACATAAAAAGTTTCCGCGTGAATAAGATCGTATTCATTGGTTGAAAGTTCTTTTTTAATTGCAGAACGCTCCTCCATAGAAAAGTTTCTTATAACAACCAATGGATTGAAACTAATCAAAGTTAAAAATAAGTTGCGGATAGTCCAGGGGGACTTTGGCCTTTTAAACACATAAACTTTACTGCAATACTTTTCAATTTCCGGTATGTATTTTTTTTCCCAGTCGTCTTTGATTAAAGACATTAATGTAATTTCATTCATTTTAGAAAGATTTTTGATCATGTGGTACCAACGGGTCTGGCCACCTGACATTTGATCAATTGGGAGAAAGGGAACCAACATTAATATCTTCATTTTTTAATTAATTCTTTGTGTAAATCGAGAATAATAAACCTATCGGTTTTCAAAAATGTTTGGAAGCGTTTACTAAAATTTAGAGAGTCTGGGCTTCCCTGATCAAGCGAGACATAATAATCAGCACCTTTTTCTATTATGTGATCAATTGAATCGTCAACCGCCGGCCAACCCTTTCTTTTTGTTTGATACAAAAATGCAGTATCACCGTTATAAGGAATAACAATTTGAGAATCCTTGGGGAGCGCCTCATCAACAATTTTCCCTACCTCCATAAGTTCCGGATGATTGATCTGATAAAAAGGTTTAATTCTGTCCCATCCGATCAAAAACATTGTAAATAAACTTATAAATAATATTATTTTTGAATTCTTGAAAAGCCAGGTGGAGCCAATCGCCAAACACAATGAAACCGCAGGAATTATTAATATTTGATAATAATCATGACGGACATTGGCTGTTGCCACGACCACCAAATATGCAAGCATTCCGGAAATAAAATATAGGTGAAATCTTTCATTTTGCTTTTTAATAATTCCATAAATAAATGGAACCAGTCCCCAAACTCCCAAAATCAAAATTCCAATCCGTTCACCAAATATCCACCTGAAGAATGCAGGATGAAAACGAATGCGGTCTCCATTGAACGCCCATGAATAAAAAGGAATTCCTTCAGGAAACTGACTTATCCAAGCTCTCCACAGTAAAAATGGAGTAAATGATAAAAATATAAATGCTAAATTTTTTCTTAAGTTTTCTTTTTTAATGAGATCCGGAATTAGTGGGAACAAGTAAACCGCAAAAAATGGTTTTTGCAAAAAAGCCAAAGCAAATAAAAGTCCCGATATTACAAAATTTATCCCGTAAAAATATAGTCCAGAGACGGCAAAAAGTACTCCCAACGGATCCGGCAAAATTACTCTGGTGAAATAAATGTTAAACGGTAAAAATAAATAAAAAAATGCAGTAAATAGCCCAACCATTGAACCGTAATACCTTTTAGCCAAAAGGTACAAAAAAACTGCAGTGCTAAGGGCTATTAGTGAAGTTAAGATTCTTCCCCAAACCTCGAGACTAAAACGACCGAATGTGTTAAAAAGTGTTGCATGGACTGCATTGTAAATTGGGAACTCAACCATTCTGTACCCTTCTGGGTTAAAAATTCCAGTTTGGATACTTGAAATATCGTCATAGGTGGGACGAAGCATGTTGATTCCATCTTTTGCAAAATTGCGAGATACTGATGAGGTATCCGCCTGACGCCATGAATGCCAATCTGCAATGGGATTTTCTACTTTGTATAATCGAACAGTAAAACCTGCAATTAGCATCAACGATAACAAAATGTACTCAATATTAAATTTTTTGATCATTTAGTTTATTTTTAACCAAATATACGGCAATTCCAATTACGAGCCAGAAGGTTATGGCAAATTTTGAAGCCTCGAAAACATCAATGAAAACCGCGTTCATTAAGGTTCCAACTATCCCACCAACTACTCCTGCGACAAACCCAAGTTCGATGCCTGTAAATCTTTCCGTCTGTTCTCTGCCAATGATAAGAATATTTATTGCC
>JBBTZE010000030.1:0-3766 GCA_038061545.1 Patescibacteria group bacterium
TGATCTTCGTATTTCTTCCCTCCCCACCAGCTGGGGCGAAAAGGTTGTCATGAGACTTCTCAAAAAATCCGGCGGCGTTCCCGAGCTTCCGGAGTTGGGACTAAGGGGCAATGGACTTAAAAATCTTCAAAATTCAATCCTAAGACCCCATGGTATTATTTTAATTTGCGGGCCAACAGGATCGGGTAAAACTACTACTCTTTACTCGGTCATTTCCAAACTAAATACTCCAAAAGTTAATATTGTGACACTGGAGGACCCAATTGAATATAAAATCCCGGGTGTAAATCAAGTTCAAATTAATCCTGCGGTGGGCTTAACATTTGCAGACGGACTCCGCTCATTTCTTCGCCAGGATCCAAACATTATTCTTGTCGGGGAAATCCGCGATAAAGAAACGGCCGAGCTTGCAATTCAAGCGGCCTTAACGGGACATTTGGTGTTTTCAACACTTCACACGAATGATGCATCAGGCGCCCTCCCGCGTCTACTTGATATGGGTGCGGAACCCTATTTACTCGCTTCTTCCATGACCTGCATTGTCGCCCAAAGAGTTGTAAGAACCATCCACGAAGATTGTAAAGAAAGCTATACACCGGACGAGAAAATTAAGGAAGAGATAAAGCTTGATTTGGGTCCCCTTTGGCAGGACAAGCCGGATTTTAAGCTTTTCAAAGGCAAAGGAGACGCCGATTGCGGCAATTCGGGGTACTTCGGCCGAATTGGAATTTATGAAGTTTTGCCAGTTACCGAAAAAATCAGTAAACTGATATTGGAGCGGGGGTCATCCGCGGCAATTGAAAAAACAGCCAAAGAAGAGGGCATGATATCCTTAAAGCAGGACGGCTATATGAAGGCAATTGAAGGTATAACAACGATTGAAGAAATTTTGAGAGTAGCACAGGAATGATGGATATTAAACAACTTTTACAATACGTAATCGACGTTAACGCGTCTGATTTGCATTTGGTCACAGGAATTCCTCCAACTTTAAGAATCGAAGGAGAACTTGCCCCTATCCCCACAATGGGAGTAATGACTCCTGAGCTTATCACTGAGCTTTTTAAACAGATTTTGTCAACTGAACAACTCGAAAGATTAACTGTAAATAAAGAAATTGATTTCTCTTTGGCATTTTCTGATAAGGCGCGCTTCCGTATTAATGCTTACACCCAAAGAGGTTCTTTGGCCGGTGCTTTCAGAAAAATTCCAACAACTATTCCCACAATTGATTCATTGGGTCTTCCCAAAATTGTCCATTCATTTACAACCCTCAAACAAGGTTTTGTCCTGGTTACCGGGCCAACAGGGCAAGGAAAGTCAACAACGCTTGCAGCAATTTTAAATGAAATAAATACTACAAGAGCTGTCCATATTGTAACAATTGAGGACCCGGTTGAATTTGTTTTTCAGGCTCAAAAATCAATTATTTCTCAGCGCGAAATGCGCGGTGACACTCATTCCTGGCAAATTGCTCTCCGTTCGGTTCTGCGCGAGGATCCTGACGTTGTCTTGGTTGGTGAAATGCGCGATTACGAAACAATTGCTGCAGCCTTAACGGTTGCGGAAACGGGACACTTGGTTTTTGCAACACTCCATACTAATAGCGCCGCCCAAACAATAGACCGCATTGTTGACGTATTCCCCGAGGAACAGCAAAAGCAAGTCAGGATGCAGCTTTCCAATGTTATTGAGGCGGTTTTCTCACAGCGCCTAATACAAGGGCTAAATAAAACCCGTGTTGTTGCACACGAAGTGATGTTGGCCAGTACAGCCGTAAAAACCGCAATCCGTGATGGTAAAACCCACCAGATTGACAGCATCCTGGAAACTTCATCGGAGATTGGAATGAACACTTTGGAGCGCTCGCTTTCTACCCTTGTCAAATCCGGCAGAATTTCCCTGGAAACCGCACAAAGCTGGAGTCTTAGGCCCGAAGAGCTCTCCCGCCTGGTCAGAGGAACATAAAAATCTTCTTTGTAGTAAAATTCACAAATGATTATTAATGACTCCATGGTTTGGCAGGGAAATGAATATAAACTTATTTGGCATGATTGCGACAGTTTTGACAATTTGCCTACAGAAAAACTTCAACAAAGTGACCCTTGAAAGGTTTCTCCTTACAAGGTTAAAGTGGGGCTGGGATATTTAGTTTCTTTTCTACTTTCTCAATTCGCAAAATTGTCATTTCTTCACGAACAGCTTTAAGCTCCCCCATTATTTTATCAGTCTGCTCATAAAACTCCTCTTTTGACGGAAGGTGTTTAATATCATCCTTGCGGACCAGACTTTCATCTTCATCTAATGTGATTTTGATGAGCTGTTTAATGTTTTTAAAATCTCCGTTAGTCAGTGTCATATCATCATTAAATACTGTGAATGGTGATGTGTCAATTGTTGGATTCCAATGAAATTGGTATACTGAATTACTTGCCCTATGAAGCGTTTTTTCTACAAAGCCAAAGATTCAAACGGACGTCTTATTACCGGCGAGGTTGAGGCAGGAACCCTGGAGCAAGCCGCCAAACTTGTTAAAGGCAAAGGCTTCTACGTTATTTCCATTACTCCAAAAATTGTCTCCCCTCTTTCTTTCATCAGAAACTTAAGAGAAAGAATAACTCCTTCTGACATTGCTACTTTTACCAGACAGCTTTCCACGATGATTAACGCGGGACTTCCCATTACTGAGTGCTTATTAATTCTTAGGACGCAGATTAAAGGTTCCCTGCAAAAAGTTATTGCCCAAATTTTGGCAGATGTTGAAGCTGGAGAGTCGCTTTCAGGGGCGCTCTCTAAACACGATAAGATTTTTTCCCAAACTTATATTTCCTTGGTCAAGTCAGGCGAGTTGGGCGGAGTACTGGATGAGGTTTTAGCAAGACTCGCGGATAATCTGGAAAAACAACAGGAGTTTAGCGGAAAAGTAAAGGGAGCCCTCGTCTACCCCGCCATTATTATTATTGGTATGTTTGTGGTTTCTTTGATTCTTATGATATTTGTTATTCCCCGTTTGACCTCGCTTTATCAGGATTTTAATGCGGAGCTTCCCCTCCCCACCCGGATTCTTGTTGGAACATCTACTTTTATATTTAAGTTCTGGCCTTTATTTTTGGCGCTGGGTGTGGGTGGATTTTATATATTCAAGAGTTATAGGGCAACAAAAGCAGGCAGACTCAAGACTGATGAGCTCTTTTTTAAGATTCCAATAATCGGTCCTTTGCAAAGACAAGTTGTATTAACAGATCTCACCCGCAACATGTCTCTCATGGTTGGCGCTGGTGTTTCAATTCTTGATGCCTTAAATATTACTGCAGATGTTGTGGGTAACCGCGTTATTGCGGATGCACTCAGGGATGCTTCTAAACAAGTAGAAAAAGGTTTTCCGATTGCATTTGCTTTTGGAAGACATCCCGAGGCTTTTCCGTTTTTACTGTCCCAAATGATTGCCGTTGGAGAGGAAACCGGAAAAATGGAAGAGGTGCTGGGGAAAATCAGTCACATTTTTGAAATAGAATCTGATGAAAAAGTTAAATCCTTAACCAGCGCAATTGAGCCTTTGGTAATGGTGATACTGGGTCTTGGAGTTGGGTTTTTGGTGATTGCTATAATACTTCCTATTTACAACTTGACCAGCCATTTTTAATACCTCTTGAGAGGTTTTGGTGTAAGATTTATGTATGGCGAGAAAGAGTGAGGGTAAACATTCAAAGTTAATTTTGTGGATATTATTGTCTGCAACACTTCTTTACTTTGCATATTGGTTTTC
>JBBTZE010000031.1:0-4564 GCA_038061545.1 Patescibacteria group bacterium
GTGTTGTGTTTATACGGTGATTTATTAACCCAATGGATGTTAAATTCCAAAAATCACTCGAGTTCAAAAAAGAATTCTCATTCCAATCGGTATTATTTTTGGCTGATGCGGTAGTTGCTATCTCAATAGGGGTTATTACAAAGAACGAATCCGCGCTAATTTGGGGAATGTTGGCGGCGGCAGTACTCGAAGTAATTTTATCGTTTGTAATCTTTAAGAAGAGACCGAAGTTTGCTTTGGACGTTAGTCGTGTTAAAAAAGTAGTGAGTGCCGGCAAATGGGTAACGGGTGCCGGAATATTTTCATACTTTTTCCAGAATATTGACAATATAGTTATCGGAAGAATTTTGGGAACCTCCTTTTTGGGACTTTACCAGCAAGTTTACAAAATTTCGACACTTCCCGTATCGGAAGTTGGACAGATATTCAATAAAGTCACATTCCCGGTGTTTGTAAATATTGAAGGGGACCGAGAGCGCCTAAAAACTGCATATAAAAAGACTTTACTGATTATTTTTGGACTGGTGTTTCCGTTTGGTTTAATAGTCACATTTTTCCCGCGTCCGATAATTCTTTTAATACTTGGTCCCAACTGGCTTCCGGCTGAACCAGTTCTCAGGGTTTTGGCAATTTACGGAGTTGTTAAAAGTCTGCTTAATTCTTCTTATTCACTTTTCCTTTCCGTAAAACTTCAGAAGATTGTGATGTTAAGCGAACTTTTTGGAATAATTGGAATAGGTATACTTATTTTCCCATTAACTTCAATGTATGGAATCTTGGGAGCCGGGTACGCCGCATTTTTTGGTTCACTTTTTTGCTTGCCAGTAATACTAATTAATTTTCCCAAGATATTTAAGAAATAAGCATAGCTTGAAATAACTTATGAAAAATTCATTTGAAACAATAACTTTAGATAAAAAGGGAATTACAGATTTTGCTGAGGAGCGGAACAAGCTTCTTGAAAAAACGAAGTCGGAATGGGTGATGTTTCTTGATAGCGACGAAAAAATTTCCAATTTTCAATTTCCAATTTCCAATGAATTTACAAGTTATCAATTTACAAGAAAAAACTATTTCCTAAATCAGTACGTTGGTGAAGACAAAATTATCCGTTTGGTCAAAAAGGGAACCGGAAGGTGGGAAAGACGGGTTCATGAGACCTGGAAAAGTACCGGTGGAAAAGTTGGCACACTAAAAACTCCAATTATCCATAACACCGCCGATAATCTGCACGATTACATTGATAAAATTAATTTTTACTCGGACCTTCACGCAAAAGCAAATAGGCAAGAGGACAAAAGGTCGGACCTCATTAAAATTGTTTTTTATCCTATTGGTAAATTTATTACAACACTAGTTAAATCAAAAAATATAGTTTTTAGTATAATGCAGTCTCTGCATTCGTTTTTATCATGGTCAAAACAATGGCAATCGCAAAACGTTTAAATTTAACAAATATTTTCATATTTTTGTTTTTAGTTTTATTTCCATTTGGCCAAATTACGCGTGTTACTCTTCCAATTTTTGAATACAAAATTCCACTATTGCCAATCGATTTAATTGCTTTTTGCGGTGGAACCTATGCAGTTTGGAGGAAATTCAAAAAGCCGGAAATATTTAAATATTTTTACGACTTTGGTTTTGTCGCAGCACTGATTTTCTTCTTTTCCGTTGCCGAGTTTAAATTAGTTGAACTTACTTACGGCCTGTTTTATTTAGTTCGTCTCTGGTCATACATTTACTTTTTTGTATACGTTTATAATTTTGCTGCCAAAAAAGGAAATAAAGAACTTCTTCTTAACTCTCTTCTTTCAGTATCTATTGTCTCATCACTTTTTGGTTGGATTCAATTCTTTAAATTTCCAGATATAAAACCATTTTTTGTCTATGGTTGGGATGAACATCTGTTCCGTCTTGTGGGAACATTTTTGGACCCAACATTCCTTGCCCTCATTATAGTATTTGGAATAGTTATTTCGATGAATCGAATCATCGAAAAGAATGATAATAAATATTATTGGTTTACAGGATTTTTGTTAGTATCATTGTCATTTACTTACTCAAGAGCTGGGTATCTGGCATTTTTGGCTTCAACTGCGTACCTTTTGTACGCAAAAAATAAAATTGGATATATTTTATATCCAGTACTGATTTTGGCGGGACTTATTTTTATTCTGCCCACTTCAAGAAATCCTACAATTAGTTTTTTTAGATCATTCTCGGCAATAGCCCGAGTAGAAAATTATAAGGAAACTCTCAAGGTGTTTAGGAAATCTCCAATTTACGGTGTTGGCTACAACAATCTTTGTGCAGCCAGACAAAAATTTATTGGACCGGAAAGCTTTTCTTCACATTCCTGTTCCGGAAGCGATTCAAGCCTTCTATCGATCTTGGCAACAATGGGGCTAGCGGGACTATTTTCATTCCTGAGTCTCCTTTGGGGTGTTGGTAGATACTTTAGATCTAACGTGATAGTCGTCTCCTCAGCTATTGCGCTTTTGGTTCACAGTGTCTTTTCCAATTCGATCTTTTACTCGTTTGTAATTGGGTATTTGATAATTCTAATGTCCACACAAATCAGAGTGAAAAAGTGAGGGTTAATGATTTCTCGGTGATGTTTCCTGCTTGATCGACAGATTTAGTATTAAAAATATTTTCACCGTCATTTAGGGTTGTGGTATACACGAACTTGCCGTCATCAGCGACTTGGACAACTCTATCGTTTATTGAAACTTCGGTTCCTGCATCGGTTTTCCCTTCAATCGTAACTTGTTTTTGCTTGGACCCAAAAAATTGTGCGCCGTCAGCGGGTTTATCAATAGTTAACTCCGGGACTTTGTTATCAAAAGTAATTTTATAATCTTTGGTTCTTTGACTCATGTTTCCGGCTCCATCAATTGCAATCCCCGAGAAGTTATTGTTTTGGTCATTTAGCGGGAAATCAAAACTAAAATTACCATCTTTGTCGGACAGTCCCTCCTGCTCGCGTCCGTTGAATGCAACTTTAACCGTGACACCTGCCTCTACGTTTCCGCTAATCGTGACACGAACGTTGTTTGTAAATTCCGGAAATGTGTTGAATCTTGGCGGCGCGGGTGGCGTTGTGTCCCCTCCTGAAATTTCTTTGTTGCTTTTTGCCAAGTCAGAAATAAAGGCTGTGAATTTTCCAAGGAGTGGAATTCCAACAAAAAACAGAAGCGCTATGGTGACAATTGTAAGTATTACAAAAAGAAAAGCACTTCTTACATTTTTTCTTTCTTCCACCGATGTCAATCTGGAATAATTTTTTCTCATGAGCCGGTGAGTGTAATCGAAACACTGTCGACGCTTTACGAAAGCGCTGCTTTACCACTAAGCTACACCGGCAATAGGTGAATTATACCTTAGTAGCCTGTAAATTTCTCCGTAATTACGTTTGATGCAGGAATTTTGAGGCTCTCGAGTACATCTTCAAGGGCGGAAACAAATGGAGGAGGACCTACCAGCCAGAAGGTAGAATCTTGCACACGAAGTGATGCATTCTTCTTGAATCTTGAATCTGGAAGCAACTTTTGAAGAACAACTTTATCTAAATGACCGGATTTGGAGGTGTCGAATAACTCAACTTTTATAAAATCATTCTCCTTACCCCACTTTTCCAGTTCCTTCTTGAATACAAAGTCGCTGTCTCCGTTACTGTAAATCAAATTCATCGGAATTTTAAGGCCCTTGTCCAGGTTATACTTAATAAAAGCCCTGAACGGAGTGATTCCAATTCCACCAGCTAGAAATATGTGGTTAGTGCTTTCAGTCTTTTCATCCAAAACAAATGTCCCGCTTGGGCCCTCCATTTCGACTTCTGAGCCAATGAGGAGCGCGTCCAAAGTTTTCTTATATCCCGACTCATCCCTGATTCTTGTGGTGATTTGCATCGTATTTTTGGATTCAGTTGGGGAAAGTGAAACAGTAAAGTGGCGTGTGGCTCCCCGGGAATCCGGAAAATCCAGTTTTGGCAAGGTTATATATACAAATTGGCCCGGAAGAAAGGAAATTTGATTATCCGTTTTAAAAACAAAACTTTTTGTTCCCTTAGCTTCTGATTTGTTTTCAATCAACTTTGCTTTCATTAGCATATTCTAAAAAGATTAAGCTTTCCTGCCTTCTTTTTGAATTGTACTCCAATGGTATTTGTATAAGGGGATTCCAATTATAAGCATTGCTAGGGCGGTTGATGCCTGTCTTTGGCGCTGACGTGTTGTCTCAACATCCTGAAGTCTTTTTTGTTCTTCTTTATCTTTATCGCTCAATGCAACTTCTTTACCAGCAGGATCAACTTTTGCAGGAGTTGCAAAGTTGTCAAAGCGATCGGCGCCTTTAAAAACATAAACTTTAATTCCCAAGTCCACCAGCTGGACCGATCCGATTACAGCGATTAAGAGCCCGATGAAAGAAAACAGGTAAAGGTAAAGAAGACGAATTGAGAACTTCATTAATTAATTATATATTATTTTTTAGGCTGTTGATACTTTCTGTATAAGTCACGGACTTTTCAGACATTACTCCTTTCTGAACCAGATAAGCCATG
>JBBTZE010000032.1:0-4030 GCA_038061545.1 Patescibacteria group bacterium
CATGAAGGAAGTTAAAGAAGGGGAAGTGTACGATGGTATTGTCACAACCGTAGCTAATTTTGGATGTTTTGTTAAGTTCGAAGTAGGGAAGGGTAAGAGTAAAACCGCACTTGAAGGACTTGTACACGTTTCCGAACTTGCATTTTCAAGAGTTGCAAATCCACATGATTTTGTAAAAACCGGGGATAGCGTAAAGGTTAAAGTATTGGCAGCAAGGGACGGCAAGTTGGCTCTTTCCATGAAGCAAGCCGGCAAGGATCCATGGACAACGGTAACTGAGAGGTTCAAGGTCGAAGACAAAATCAAAGGGAAAATTGTAAGAATTAGCGACTTTGGAATGTTTGTAGAAATGGAATCGGGGGTTGAAGGGTTGGTACACATCACCAAAATGCCTCCAACAGAGAAGTTTGAAGTAGGAAAAGAGGTCACTTGTATTGTAGAAGAAATTGACTCAAAAAACCGAAAAATAGCCCTAGGATTGGTCTTAACCTCAGTACCTGTAGGATACAAATAGTCTCAATTTACAATTAACAATTTACAATTTACAATGGGGCAATGGCGTTTCACTCCAAATATGTTTGCCAACAATGTGGTTATGAGAGTACTGGTTGGATGGGGAAATGCCCTGAGTGTGGAACTTGGAACTCTCTCGTTGAAACAGTAGTTTCAACTACAAGTAGTAAAAGTAATAAAGGTAATAAAAGTAGAACAAGTATAAGAACCGAGCCGATCAATCTTTCAGACATTAAGTCTTCGGTCACAACTAGAACTTCAACAAAAATTAGTGAACTTGATAGAGTCTTGGGTGGTGGTTTGGTTTCCGGCCAGGCAATACTTATTGCCGGTGAGCCCGGAATTGGCAAATCCACACTTTTAACTCAACTTGCTGCTAACTTAGGCACTAGTGCCTCTGTTCTATATGTATGTGGGGAAGAATCTGCAAATCAGGTTAAAGTCCGTTCAGAAAGATTGGGAATCAAAAAATCAAACATACAACTTCTCGAAGAAACTGACGCCGATTCAATTATAAATACTATAGACACCTTTAAAGGCCAGGCCTTACAAGGTGTGATTGTGGATTCTATTCAGACAATGAGTACGTCTGATTTATCCGGAATGGCCGGGTCTGTTGGCCAAGTTAGAGAATGTGCTTTTAGGCTCATCCAAGCTTGTAAATCAAAAAACATCCCACTCTTTTTGGTGGGGCATGTTACCAAAGAAGGAACTGTTGCGGGGCCTGCAGTTTTGGCCCATATAGTCGATACAGTTTTATGGTTCGAGGGAGATAAGACTCAGACCCTGAGAGTCCTCAGGGCGGTGAAAAACAGATTTGGTCCAACCGATGAGGTGGGAGTGTTTGAAATGCGCGATAACGGAATTATCCCGGTGGCGGATGCCGAAAAGCTATTCTTGGAAAAAAGTCACAAAAATGTGGCCGGAAGTGTGGTTACTTCAGTAATGCAGGGCACCAGGCCCCTCCTTGTTGAGATACAAGCCTTGGTTGTGCCCACGAAACTGGCAATTCCTCGAAGAATCGCGCAAGGAATTGACTCAAGACGACTGGAAATGCTTCTCGCGGTTCTCACAAGGCGATGCGGACTGCCAATGTATGACCAAGACGTTTTTATAAACGTTGCGGGAGGCTTGAAAGTTACAGAACCGGCAACAGACTTGGCACTTTGCCTGGCGGTAGCATCCGCTTATTTTGACAAACCGCTATCAAATAAATTAATTGCCGTCGGGGAAGTGGGACTACTGGGCGAAATCAGAGAAGTTGTGGCGCAGGATAAAAGACTAAAAGAAGCAAAAAGATTGGGATTTACGATCGGAATCAGTTCAAAAGAAACTCCATATGTATCTCAGGCAATCAAGCAACTCTTCAAGTAATTGACCTAATTATTCTAATTAGAGCTTAGAAATTTTTAATAACGAGTTATTAACGAGTTATCCACATTTATTTTTGAGTAAATTATTTGGCCGAAGATACGGGCTATTTTAGCCTTTAATTGACTATAGGGAAGGGTATTTTATCATCCTATATAATTATGGGGTTTGACAGAATTGACACGTAGTGATATTCTTTTTTTAGAACTTTGAAATCTAAGGTGTGGACCCATTCCAACTTTACCGTTCGCCTTTTCAATTCTATTCGAATACGGCTCACGGAGCAATTTTGGAAGGGTCATTTAAATCTTTCGAAGAGAAAATTATGAAAGATTTAAATGAAAAGAGCATCGCCATCGTTGGGTTCTCTCGCCCTAGGCGAGTACTCTCCACGAATAGAGATGCTCTTTCAATACTATTACCAAGCGTTTTTAGTTGCTTGGTACACAAGATTCGTCTTGCTTGTCCCGTTACAAACGCTATTTGTAATGGGAAGGACAGGCGGTCACTTGCGATGACCGTAAGACAAATCGTAAATAGACTAAATCTAATGGTGGTGGGTTGTCAAGACCCTTTGTGTGGTTTTGATTCTGCTTTTCAGGGATGGGTGGATTGTTGGGCAGGCGATCTACCCATTCCTTAAGGGCAGAAAAATTTGACTTCATATACATACCTAGTATGGAACAGCACGAAGTTCTCATTTATCACCACTTATATAACAAAAACTTTGGCACAATTGAGGTTAGCGTGCCCGCAGACATCACTTACTCCCCAATAGCGACTGGTCGCTCTTACATTAGTCTCATACACAGAGTTTCTAAAATAATGGCTGTTTTGGGCCTTATGGCGTTAATTCTTGCATTTGGTCCTACAATCTCTTCATTCTTTGCCACAGATTACCTGGGAAGTACTGCTCGGGAGGCTACTCCAGCGGTTACTCAAACAGTCAAAGCAGTTGATGATTACATGCCCAGATTTGATCCAACTTTGCCTATGGGGGGGCGTCTTATAATCCCTTCAATTGGTGTCAAAACCGACATTAATGAGGCCACTTTGGCTAACTACGAAGACGCCTTAAGAAAAGGGGTTTGGAGGGTGTCCGATTTTGGAGATCCGGCAACAAGAACCATGCCCACAATCATGGCTGCGCACAGATTTGGCTACTTGGCCTGGACCAATTCATATAGAAAATTTAATTCTTTTTACAACCTCCCAAAGGCACAAGTTGGGGATACCGTGGAAATTGATTGGCAGGGCAGAAAGTATATGTATGAGATCTACTCAACAGGAAAAGGGGAGAATATAACCGACTATTCCGCAGACCTTATTCTTTATACCTGTGAGTCGCTTTGTAGGACAGTCCTCTAAAGCTGTAGATAGTATTTCAAATAATTTAAAGATATTGGGTGTTAAAAAATATGGAACCTGGGCATATAAGGTGGACCTTGCTGTGGCCAGTAGAGTTGATACGGAAGGAGAAGGATTGATGCAGTTAGGTCAAGGTTATGAAGACGGTTGGATTGCATTCCAGATTCAAGATTCCCGATTCCAGATTCTTGACCATAAAATGGTCAGCGGTTGGGCGAACGGGTGGGAAGTTCCCGCGAGTTCAACAGTTTATATATTCTTCTGGCCACAACTCCTGGAATTTCTTGGCTTTGGGATGCTTGGGCTAACCATGCTGATTCTGATCAGAACGCAGCTTGACAAGCTATTAGATTAAGATATACTCATAGGTAGTCTTTCGTTTGAATGTTCCCTTCGAGCTTTTTGCCCAGGATTCATGTTTATATAATGCCAAAAAAGTCAGTAACTACTACAGATACAGCCGATTTAATCGGCGCACCCCAAAATGACGGAGTTTTAGAAGCTCCAGCATCAGCCATAGAGCCGGCCAGTACGACTCCATCTCTCGTGGTTGACGATCGCACGATTCCTGACGCAGGACTTCCTACTGAATTTGTTGAGGGCGTTTTGGACATTGCCAATGAAGGTTCGGGACTTTTAAGGCCCACCCGTTTTGCCCCCTCCGATCATGACGTTTACATTTCCTCATCCCAAATCAGAAGGTTCAATTTGCGTTTAGGTGACATGGTTGGGGGGCTGGCGCGTCGCCCAAAGGAAAATGAGCGCTACTGGGGACTTT
>JBBTZE010000033.1:0-2765 GCA_038061545.1 Patescibacteria group bacterium
GATAATTTCAACACCGGTAGTTACAAATGTTGGTGTAGAATTCCCCAGCCCAGTAGGTTCAAATTCTTTTATTTTTTCTACTAAATCAACATTTATATTTTCAAAACCAATTTCACAATCAATTTTTAGTTTCCTGGAAAGAACTTCTTCCGTAAGTAAATCTTTTGCATATTCATTAATTCTTTTTGTAAATTCAGCAATCATTTCTGTTTTAATGGAAAACCCTGCCGCCATTGGGTGACCTCCGCCCTCAATGTAAAGACCTTCCAGACTTCTAATTGCCTCGATAATGTTAAATCCGGAAATTGAGCGGGCAGAAGCCTTTGAAACCTCTCCTTTTGTGGAAAGAACAATTGCAGGACGGTAAAAGACTTCTGTTAATTTTGCAGCAGCCAAACCAATTACACCCTCATGATAAGTTTCGTGGGATAAAACAATAACATTTGGAACTTCTCCTTTTGACAACCCCAAAGCATGTTTAACAACTTCGTCTACAATCTTTTGCCTGTCAGTATTTGTTTCTCCAATGTTTTTTGAAATTTCCATAGCTTTTACTAAATTTGTTGTGCAAAGAAGTCGCAGTGACTCAAGCCCATGTTTAAGACGCCCCATTGCATTAATTCTGGGTGCAATAATAAATCCAACCTCATAAGACCCGATTTTCTTGACAAGGGTCCCCCCTGTCAATTTGGATTCGTTAAAGAGGGTAAGAAGTCCTGGACGCTTTGTATTGTTAAGTTCTTCCAAACCGAATTTAACAATCGATCTATTCGGGCCAGTTAGAGGTAGCTGATCCGCAATTGTTCCAATTGCTGCAAGTTGAAGTCTTTCTTCAATTCTAAATTTTTCATTGTTAATTTTAAATTGCTTAATAATTTCTCTCGCGAAAATCCAAGCAAGTCCTGACCCACCTATTTGGGTTGTATAGATAAGTGCGAGAGATTTTGGCTTAATTTTTCCAACCGTATGATGATCAGAAATTATCATATCTATTCCCAACTTCTTTAATTCATCAACTTTGGCGCCTACTGTAATTCCATGATCAACTGTAATAATTAATTTAAGCTCTGGATCTTTTTCTTTTAATTTTTTTACACTTTCAAGGTTCAAACCATATCCTTCAGAGAATCTGTCAGGGATATGTGGAAGCACATCAATTTCCAAGGCATGTAATGTTTCCCACATTGTCGCGGTTCCGGTTATTCCATCAGCATCATAATCCCCATAAACGATTACATGTTCCCCTTTTTCTTTTGCCTGCTTGATTCTTTTTATGGCTTTTTTAACTTCCAACTCATTTATGTTAAGGGATTTTAGAGGGATATTAAGGGGATTTAGGGGTGCAAAAAATTCTTTTTTATTCTTTTCTGTTTTGATTCCACGATTTTGAAGCAAAATATCAATAATATTTTTATTCTTACCCTTACTTAGGATTTCCCATCTTTTGAGTTGGTTACTCATAGCAAAGTTGAGTATAATTGAAATGTTATGGATATCCAATTACCCAAACCTGTTAAAGAAGTCTTAGAAAAATTCGATAAATCTAAATTCGAAATTTATATTGTTGGTGGCGCGGTACGGGATATTTTAATGGGGAAAATGGTGACTGATTGGGATTTCACTACAAATGCAACTCCCGAAGAAATATTAAAAATTTATCCTGACGGATTTTATGACAATGCTTTTGGAACAGTTGGAATTGCCTTTGATGAATTTGAAGAGCCATTTGAAGTTACAACATTTAGAACCGAGGAAGGCTACTCTGATTCCCGCCACCCCGATAAAGTTTCCTGGGGTAAGTCGCTGGATGAAGATTTGTCCCGTCGCGATTTTACAATTAACTCCATGGCGATAGATGTAAATTTAAAATTAATTGATACATATAAAGGGCAGGTAGATATTAAAGAAAAACTTATCAGAGCAGTTGGCGATCCCCAAGCGCGGTTTAGTGAAGATGCACTTCGAATGATGCGGGCTGTGAGGATTGCAACACAACTTGGCTTTACTATTGAAGAAAATACTTTTGAGGCAATCCAAAAAAATGCACCGCTCATTAATAAAATTGCCAGAGAAAGAGTCAAAGAGGAGCTTTTCAAACTTATTGGATCCTCCAACGCTTCTGAAGGAATGCTTATTTTTAAAAATTCGGGACTCATGGCGGAAATCTTGCCTGAGATGGAAAAATGTTTTGGAGTGGAGCAAAAGTCCCCCGGCAGGCATCATATTTATGGTGTTGGTACTCATCTTTTGATGTCCTTGAAGTTTTGTAAAAGTGAGGACCCCGTTACCCGCTTCGCAACATTAATTCATGATATTGGTAAACCCCAGACTTATAGAAAATCTGATGCCGGAATGATAACTTTTTATAACCACGAGATGGTTTCCACAAAAATTGCAATAAACATCGCGGAAAGACTCAGGTTTTCCAAAAAAGAATCGGAGAAATTTATCACACTTGTTAGGTGGCATCAATTTACGGTTGATGAAAATCAAACAGATACAGCCCTCCGGCGTTTCTTGAAAAATGTTGGTTTGGAAAATGTTGAGGATATGTTGGCACTAAGGGTTGCCGACCGCCTTGGTGGAGGAGCCCGGGAAACCAGTTGGCGCCTTGAAGAATTCAAAAAACGATTGGTTGAAATTCAAAAGCAGCCATTTGCGATTAAGGATTTAAAAATAAATGGCAGAGATGTTATGGAAACATTAGATATTAAACCAGGGCCTGAGATTGGAAAAATACTAAATGAGTTATTTGAGAAAGTTGT